>JAGNUZ010000174.1 GCA_017986765.1 Paludibacteraceae bacterium
ATTGTGGTTATATCGTAAGTTCTAACGAAGCTCCTGACGAATGTCCAGCTTGCAAACATCCACAATCGTATTTCGAAGTGATGAAAACAAATATCTAAGAAGTGCATCAATAGTTTACACAATCGCTACAGGTATTTGTAGCGATTGTTTTTTTATAGACATGTATGGAAATAATTATCACATCTGATGGTTCTCACTCTGTTTATTCGTCGCAGTTCGACGAGTCGTATCACTCTACCTTTGGAGCGATACAAGAGTCGGAGCATATTTTTATCAATACGGCTTTAAAGCAAGTTGATAGGTCGCCTATTCATGTGTTGGAAATTGGTTTTGGCACAGGGTTAAATACTTTTCTAACAACCATTCATAGTGATACTATTCCAGTTTATTACACCAGTTTAGAATTGTATCCACTCAGCTATGAGGAGGCAATGCAATTGAATTTTTCTTCGTTTTATGTAGGTACACAAACGGTTTTTGAGGCAATTCATCAAGCAGAATGGGGCGAGTTTCAGCAAATTACAGATACTTGCTTTTTACGCAAAATACATGCAGATGCCTTGTCGTATGATATCGGTGTGGAGCAGTTTGACGTGGTTTATTTCGATGCTTTTTCCCCCGAAAAACATCCTTCAATGTGGTCGGAGCAATTTTTTTCTCGTATATTTGATGCATGTAAAAAGGGGGCTGTACTTTCTACCTATTGTTCAAAGGGGTATGTAAGAAGGATATTGCAGTCTGTCGGTTTTAGTGTAGAGCGTTTGCCTGGTCCTATTGGCAAAAGACAGATTTTAAGAGCTACAAAATAAAGGAGAAAGACTATGAATAATTATTGGAGAACAATTGTATTCTCAAGTAAGCAAAACAAATATTTTCTACTTCCATTTGCTACAATTTGGATTGTGGGATTTTTGTGTGTATTACTCTATTCCAAGGTGTCTATTCATTTGTTCTGTAACAATTCCCATTCTGCTTTAGGTGATATTTATTCCCTTATATAACGCTTTTGGGGGAGTCTGTTCCATTCATCGTAGCGGCTATCTTATTGTTTTTTCATGTACGGAAAGCTTTTTTCTTATTTGCTACCCAGCTAGTTGGTGCCATATTTATTTATTTTCTGAAGAATTATTTCAATGCTCCACGTCCTCGTATTGTTTTTGAGAAACTGGGTCTTGATTTATACACTATTTCTGGGGTTGATTTACACAGTTGGAATAGCTTCCCTTCTGGACATACCATGGCAGGCTTTGCTTTTTTCTTCTCGCTTGCTATCTTGTTACAACAACGTTATTGGAAGGTCGTTATGCTCTTCTGTGCTGTATTCACAGGGTATTCACGTATATATTTGAATCAGCATTTTTTGCAAGATATTTTGGCAGGTTCATTATTGGCAATTATCATTGTGTTGTTGGTGTATCCGTTTTTCAATAATGAGGCAAGTTGGGGGAATAAATCTCTGATTCCTTTTGGCAAAAAGAAATCAGCTTAATAGTTCTATTTTCGCTTTCGCAAATTCTGTTGATAGATGATTTTCATATAGCGTACATACGTGTGTTGCACAATCAATGCCCTGTTGTAGGATGATTTTCCATTGTTCTATATCCAATTGAGCAAGGGTCTTTCTGTCGTGTTGCATCAGACCAAAGAGAACCCCCGCATTAAAGTTGTCGCCAGCTCCAATTGTACTGATGGGTGTAATGATGTGTGAGGGAAGATGAAATGAAAAAGTAGGCGTAAACAACCTAGCACCAGCTGCACCTTGCGTGTAAATGAAAATAGGACAATGGGGAGCAATATGCTGATTGTATATTTTTTGAGGGTCGCTTTCTTGATACAAATACGCAAAATCTTCGTCCGAACCCTTTACAATATCCGCAAACTGCATGTTCTCAATTACAGTTGGTAATAATTCTACTCGTTTGCTGGCATACGCTTTTCGGAAATTTATATCGTAATAAATGGTAGCTTGTTGTGCATGTGCCGTTTGTAATACGTGTAAAACTTGTTTCCTTATGGTAGCTTCAAGTGAAAAGAATGACCCAAATAGCAGGATGTCATCTTGCTGTATGTTCGGTAGTTTGCGATGAACTTCTTGTTTAAAAGGTTCTTTGTAGAAGGTGTAATTGGCTTTTCGTTCTTCGTCTAAAAAAGCAAGGACTAGAGTTGTTTTCGCATTATTGTGTCGAACTACATGCGATGTTCCTACCTTGTTTTGTTGTAAGAAATTGACAATAACCTCGCCTACATGGTCATTGCCTATTTCGCTTATAAATTCAGTCTGTTGTTGCAATCTGCTTAGTGAAATCAAGGCATTGAAAATAGACCCGCCAGGTGTACCATTTACAGGGTGGTTATTTTCGAAAAGAATATCATAAACTGTCTCGCCAATACCAACTATTTTAGGCATATCAGAATGATTTAAACCCCATAATTTCTTTTACCTCCCGCAAGGTTTTTGAAGCACTGATGCGTGCTTTTTCTGCTCCTTCTTTTGTTACTTTTGCCAAATAGGCATCATCGTTTTGTATGTCGAGTATGCGTTCGCGAATGGGAGAAGTAGCACGGATAATGTCTTCGGCAAGCTGTTTTTTCAAATCTCCGTAGCGTATTTCACAGCTGTTCCATTTGCCTTCAAAATGGGTAATTACTTCGGGTGTAGAAACCACTTTTAGAATTGTAAAAAGGTTTTCGATACATTCAGGTTTTACCGAATTGGGAGTTTCTGGACCAGCATCCGTCAAGGCACGTTTTACTTTTTTCTCAATCGTTTTGGCATCATCAGATAAATACACACAGTTACCTTCTGATTTTCCCATTTTTCCACTACCGTCTAAACCAGGAATCTTGAGCAAGTCTTCTCCAAAATTAAAAGCAGCTGGTTCTCTAAAATATTCTACTTGATAGAAATTATTAAACCTGCGAGCAA
>JAGNUZ010000051.1 GCA_017986765.1 Paludibacteraceae bacterium
AATTGAGCTATCGAGTTGAGCAAGGGTAATATCATTTTTTGCCAACACGTAGTTGAAATACATATTTGCACGTTGGTTGTTGTCTTTTAAATGGCTGTACCTTGCCATCGCCTCTACCACATGTACTTCGATAAGCACCTCTGTCATATTATCTTCCGACAAAACAATAGAAGGTGTTTTTTCGCGATTGCACGAGAATAAAGTAAATATCAAAATAAATCCAAAAAAGTGATAGAGGGTATTTTTCATAATATAAGTCACTATTCTTGTGATAGATTTTTCTTCGTTTTAGCTTGAGCATTCATTGTTAATTCGTGCAGAATGATGATGAAAACACCCACTGAAATAGCTGCATCGGCAATGTTAAAAACGGGAGCAAAAAAAGTAAACGGAGAGCCACCCACGATAGGTAGCCATGACCAATAGGTGCCGTTAATTAGTGGAAAATAAAACATATCAACTACCTTTCCATAAAATACGGGAGCATATCCTTCACCAAAAGGAACCCATTCTGCAATGCTGTATGGAGTACTGTCTGTAAATACTTGACCATATAAAAGAGAATCAATAATGTTCCCAAAAGCGCCTGCGAATATCAATGATAAAGATATTATATATATTCTTTCGCTTTTATTTTTAATGGAAAAATAGATGTAGTATCCAATTGCTATTGATGCTATAATTCTAAAAATTGTAAGGTACTTTTTATCAAAGAAAGACATCCCAAATGCCATTCCTTCGTTCTCAATAAAATGCAAATAAAAGAAGTCTGTGATGCGAATCTCATCTCCAATAGCAAAGTTTGTTTTAATCCATATTTTCAATAGCTGGTCAGCTATAATAAGAAATAAAATAATAGAAAAACAGATAATAGACGAATTCAGCTGTTGTTTTTTCATTGTGTATGCATATCGTTAGAATCGAAAAAAAATCGAAGACAAAGATACTTAATCTTGATGTTAGAATACCATATGTCGGTTGAACTTTAACACTAAAAAACAATTCGACAAGGTACGTTGTAGTAGTCTTGTCGAATTATAGTAGTGTGTGTACGTAGTGAAAGAGATTATTTTTTGCTTCCAGCTTCTTTTGCCTCAATGCTAAGCGTAGCATGGGGAACAGCTCTTAGTCTTTCTTTGGGTATCAAAACACCCGTTTCTCTACATATACCATAGGTTTTATTTTCAATACGCACTAAAGCGGCTTGTAGGTGCTGAATAAACTTCATTTGGCGTTGAGCCAACCTGCCAGCTTCTTCTTTTGACATAGTTGTAGCACCTTCTTCTAAGACTTTAAAGGTAGGAGACGTATCAGTTGTATCGTTTCCATCCAAATTATTGAGTGCGGCTTTTAATTGATCATAGTCAACAAATGCCTTTTCTAATTTGTCTTTGATGATAGCACGGAATTCTTCCAGTTCACTATCCGAATATTTTGTTTTTTCACTCATAATTGTACGTATTAGTATTTGATGTAAAGTATTTGCGAATATAACGCCTTGTTTTCGATTTCCAAAATTTATGGGGCTAAATCTATCTATTATCAGCTTATTTTTTCGATTAATAGGCAAAGTGAGTCATTTTCAAACTCAATGGCTGTTCCGTTGCTTATTTTAGCTCTTATTTCGAGGGTATTTGCCAAGGTTTGCGAGGCAATATACTCTTTGTATTGGTTAATTGCTTTTGCAAACAAGGGGTGTTCTTCAATTGTGATAGAAATCCTATCTGTTATCTCAAATCCACTTGATTTCCGTATGTTTTGTATCCTGTTTACGAGTTCGCGCGCAATGCCTTCTTCAGCGAGACTATCGGTAATTGTAATGTCTAAGGCAATCGTTAATTTACCTTCGTTTGCCACTAGCCAACCTGGTATGTCTTCGGATGCGATTTCTACATCGTCAGTTGAAACGACAATAGGAAAATCGTTCTCTACCATAAACGTGTACGTTTCATTTTTTTCTAATTCGATAATGGCATCTTGAGGCATTTCTTGAATTAAGAGTGCAATTTGTTTCATGAATTTGCCACATTTTGCTCCTAATTTTTTAAAATCAGGTTTTACTCGTTTTACTAATACTCCAGCAGAGTTGTCAACAAATGTAATGTTTTTCACATTTACCTCATTGAGTATAAGGTCTTGCACGGCTACTACGTCTTGCTCCATTTCTTGTTCCATTAATGGAATCATAATGGTAGAAAGGGGTTGGCGTACCTTGATATTTACTTTTTTGCGTAAAGCTAATACCATAGAGGTGATGCTTTGTGCCAAAAACATGCGTTTTTCTAATTGACTATCTATATAATCAGTATTGTATGCAGGAAATGACACCAAATGAATGGATTCTGAATTGTCTTTTTTCGTTACTTTATTTAAATCTAAAAACAAACGCTCAGACATAAAAGGTGCAATAGGAGCCATTAATTTAGCTACCGTTTCTAAGCAGGTGTATAGTGTTTGATACGCAGCAAGCTTGTCTGTAGTCATTTCTCCCGCCCAGTAGCGCTTGCGGTTGAGTCGCACGTACCAGTTGCTTAGGTTGTCTGTAACGAAGGTGCTGATGGCTCTGCCTGCTCGTGTAGGTTCGTAATCAGCGTAGTGTTCATCCACTTCTTTAATCAAAGTATTGAGTACGGAAATAATCCATCTGTCAATTTCTTGGCGATTTTTCATCGGGACTTCTGCTTGTTCGTAACAAAATTTATCTACGTTGGCATAAAGTACAAAGAAAGAGTAGGTGTTGTAGAGTGTGCCAAACAGTTTTCTACGCACTTCCTCAATTCCTTCAGTATCAAATTTTAGATTGTCCCATGGCGAGGAATTTGTCATCATGTACCAACGCAAGGGGTCAGAGCCAAATGTTTCGATGGTAGAAAATGGGTCAACGGCATTTCCTAGACGTTTGGACATTTTATTGCCTTTTTTGTCTAATACCAATCCGTTAGAAACCACGTTCTTAAATGCTACAGAACCTTTTATCATAGTAGAAATAGCATGCAAGGTAAAAAACCATCCACGTGTTTGATCGACACCTTCTGATATAAAATCAGCAGGGAAATGAGTCTGATTATCTATTAATTCTTTGTTTTCAAAAGGATAATGCAGTTGTGCATACGGCATTGCACCAGAATCAAACCACACATCAATCAGGTCAGTTTCTCTTTTCATCGGTTTCCCCGAAGGAGATACTAGCATGATGTTGTCCACAAATGGTCTGTGTAAATCAATATTTTCGATGTTGTAATTATCTTCGCTATAGTCGTTTGACTTAAATTTTCCGAAAGGATTACTATCCATTACACCCGCTTGCACGGCTTTGCCAATTTCTGTCATCAATTCAGCAATAGAACCGATGCATATTTCTTCTTGTTTATCTTCTGTACGCCATATAGGAAGGGGAGTTCCCCAGTATCTGCTACGCGATAAATTCCAATCTTGCAGGTTTTCGAGCCATTTGCCAAATCGACCAGTACCCGTAGATTGAGGTTTCCAGTTGATGGTATTGTTTAGCTCTACCATTTTGTCTTTACAAGCAGTAGAACGAATAAACCAACTGTCTAATGGATAATACAATATGGGTTTGTCTGTACGCCAGCAATGCGGGTAGTTATGTACGTGCTTCTCAATTTTAAAGGCTAATCCTTGTTGTTTTAACATGACGCTCAAGTCAATATCCAAAGATGCATCGCTGTCAGTTAGGCTATTATCGTATGCATTTTTTACAAAACGACCAGCAAAAGGAGTGTATAGTTCATCATTTACCCATTCTTTTACAAAAGCAGTATCTATGTCTTCAAGAGCAAAGAACTTGCCTTGTAGGTCAACCAATGGTCTCTCATTGCCGTTTTTGTCAGTCAACATCATCCCTGGTATGTTGTTGGCTTTGGCTACACGTGTATCATCGGCACCAAAAGTAGGGGCAATGTGTACAATACCTGTTCCATCTTCGGTCGTTACAAAGTCTCCACTTATTACACGGAAAGCACCTTCTTTTGTTTTGAAAAACGGAATAAGTTGTTCGTAATGCATTCCTACCAAATCGTTGCCCTTATATTCTGCAATTATTTTGTGCGGAATGAGTTTGTCTCCAGCCTTATATTTATCCAAAGCTATGTCAGCAGCTTTAGAGTTAAAGTGAGCAGATACTAATTCTTTTGCCAAAATAACCGTTTGTGGTTCAGAAGTGTAAGGATTGTACGTTTGTACGGCTACGTATGTAATAGAAGAACCAACACACAAGGCTGTATTAGAGGGTAATGTCCATGGAGTGGTTGTCCATGCTAAGAAAAACGCCTTGCCAAATTGGGATAATTCAGCCGTTGGATTTTTAATAGCAAATTGAGCTACAATGGTTGTGTCTTTTACATCTTTGTAGCATCCAGGTTGATTTAATTCGTGCGAGCTTAAACCACTTCCAGCTGCAGGAGAATAAGGCTGTATGGTGTAGCCTTTGTATATTAAATTCTTCGTGTATAGTTCTTTTAAGAGCCACCAAATAGATTCGATAAATTTATTGTCATACGTGATATATGGATGCTCCATATCTACCCAATAACCCATTTTGTGCGTTAATCCTTCCCATTCTTTGGTGTATTTCATTACATCTTTGCGGCAAGCGGCATTGTATTCTTCTACAGAAATGGATTTTCCAATATCTTCTTTGGTAATGCCTAACGATTTTTCCACACCCAATTCAACTGGTAATCCGTGCGTATCCCATCCTGCTTTGCGATGTACTTGATAGCCTTTCATGGTTTTGTATCGTAAAACTAAGTCCTTGATAGTACGAGCCATTACGTGGTGAATGCCTGGCATGCCGTTGGCAGAGGGTGGTCCTTCATAAAATACAAAAGATGGACAACCTTCGCGGGCATCAATACTTTTTTTGAAAATATCGTGTTTATCCCAATAAGTAAGAATTTCTTTGTTTATTGCGGATAACTCAAGGTTAGAATATTCGGGAAATTTCGTGTTCATAGCATCATTTTTTTCAACATGCAAAGATAAAAAAACAACTCATAAGAAAAAAAGATATGTTTATAAAAAAAGCCTCTTATTTTTCGATAAGAAGCTTTTGTGAATTTTGGTATCTATTTATTAGCGAATGCGAGAGAGAGAACGGACTAAGGCCTCGTCTTTGCCAATGCCTCTGATGGCTAAATAGGTGAGAATTGCATTAATAATGGGAATTACTGTCGTTATTTTGTATGTTACGGTGGCAGAGTCGCCAATAATTGCTGTTCCGAGTTGTATATATGCGTAGATAACCCCATAGAGAAATAACATCAAAACGATAGCGATAACATTTATACGCATTTGCAGTATTCGTTTTTTGTATAAAAATATACTCGAAAAAGATAATAAAGGAATAAGTAAAATAATAAACGAGTAGGGTATAAACGTATAAATAATTTGCAGAGATGGGGCATCTTCTATGCCCCATATAGTAGCAAGGTAGCTTTGTTGTTGAATATTTACAAGTTCGGCAATAGGTAAAAAGCAGAGTGCAACACCAAGTAAGCTTACAAGTAGTAAATATATGGTTTGAATACGTTGTATCATAATTTTATAAAATAAGTGTAAAAAAAAAGTCCGAGCAGTAAGCACGGACTTTAAGTTTTTTAGAAGAGGAGATTATTGAGCAACTTCTACAGCTTCAACAACAGCAACAGTGTCAGCAACAACCATAGTGTCAACAACAACAGCAGCTTCTTCAACTACAACTTCTTCAACAACAGCTTCTTCAGTAGCTTGTTCTGCACATGATGCGAAAGCAACAGCAACGATAGTAGCAACAAATAATACTAACTTTTTCATTTTTTTTTAGTTTTAAAATATTAAACAATGATTTTTTTTGAACGCACAAAGATACTTATTTATTCTTGGGGAAAAATGAGAATTTTAGAAAAACTTTAGTTAATAAGTGTTAAAAAGATGTTACGCAGCAAATAAAGTACAAAATAAGCGTTTTTATTCGTTAAATACTGATATTTGTATATAAATAACGTTTGATGCTTCTTTTGGGTGTTTTCTCAAATTCATTTGGATATAAGTGTATTTTTGCCAGATTTTCATATACAGCGACTGTTGCATTCAAATTCGTGCGATTTTCTTCCATTAAAAGGGTTAAATCTTGTTGAGACAGTTGAGATGCATCCATGGCTTCGTAGTCTGGATACACAAGGGCTACTAATTTACCATTTTTCTCGATAACTAGACTTTCCATTACAAAAGGCAGGTTATTGAGTTTGGCTTCTATTTCTTCGGGGTATATATTCTGCCCGCTAGACCCCAAAATCATGCTTTTAGAGCGTCCTTTGATAAATATATAGTTATCTTCGTCGATTGTACCCAAATCTCCAGTTCTAAGCCAGCCATCTTCTGTAAAGACGGCCGATGTTGCTGTCTCATTTTTATAATAGCCTTGCATCACATTCTCGCCTTTTACCAAGATTTCTCCTACAATAGTATATGGGTCGGGCGAATCAATCTTTACCTGCATTGTATCTAGTACTTTGCCTGCTGAAGAGGGTTTAAAATCTTTGTGGTGAGCAAACGATATTAAAGGAGCACATTCTGTCATGCCATATCCTACGGTGAAGCGGAAACCAATTTTGGTAAGAAACTCCTCAACTTCTTTATTGAGAGCTGCGCCTCCAATTATAATTTCGGCAAATTCTCCTCCGAAAGAATCCGTTAGTTTTTTATTTACCTGATCGTATATTTTTGTATTGAGCAAGGGGATGTTCAAAGCTAATTTTATACCTGTTTTATTCAGAGAAGGCTGAATGGATTTTTTATATACTTTCTCTAATATAAGAGGAACCATAAAAATAACATTAGGCTTTACCTCTTCAAATGCTTTGAGTAAGACTTTCGGACTCGGTATTTTGTTTAAGAAATGAATGTGGCAACCAGAACACGTAGGTACTAAAAAATCGAAAGCACACCCATAAGCATGAGCTAAGGGTAAGAAAGATAATACTTTGTCGCCAGATTTGAGTAATTTTGTTTGAAATCCAAAGGTTATATTTCCTGCTAAGTTATTGGCAGTCAGCATTACTCCTTTACTAAAACCCGTAGTACCAGAGGTGTAATTTATCATTGCGAGTTGGCTATTGTCGCGTGTCGCGTATTGTATCTGCTTTGCGGTATATCCTTGTGGATATTTATTTGCAAATAGAGTTTCAATATTTGCCACTATTCGTTGGATACCAGCACCGTCTTTTTGATGTATGCAACGAAAATCGTCTATTGAAAAGGCGGCCAACAAGTTTTCCATTTTATCCTCTTCGAGATTGTCCCAAATTGTATCACTGCAAAACAAAAAAGCCGATTCGGAATGATTTACAATGTGATGCACATCATTCGCATTAAAATCCTGTAAGATTGGTACAATAACAGCACCGTATGTAACTGTTGCCACAAAGGAGATTGCCCAGTTGGGTGTGTTTTTTCCTATTAAAGCAATTTTATCACCTTGCTTAATTTTGGCTTCTTTAAAGAGTATATGTAAACGTTGAATTTTTTGAGCAGCCTCACCATAACTGATAGTTGTACCGAGGGTATAATCAGTATAAGCAGGCAATTTCCAGTTTTGCTTAAAACTTGTTTCAAACAAACTTATAAAGTTTTCTTTAATCATACGACGTTTTTTATGGTTAATGAGCAAAAATAAGCTGTTTTTTATATATTATACAACTTTACGTGTTTCTATAAGCTATTTTCTATACGTTTAGCTTTTTGCCAAATATCTTCCATTTCCAGTAGGGACATACTTTCTAGCTCCATGCCATTGTCTTTGGCATATTGTTCTAAAAATGTAAATCTCTTGATAAACTTCTGATTTGTTTTTTCTAGGGCATTATCAGGATTAATTTTGTACAAACGTGCAGCATTAATAAGACTGAAAAAAACATCGCCAAACTCATTCTCCATTTTATCCTTATCCAAGGCAGCAATTTCATGCGAAAATTCTGCTATTTCTTCTTGCACCTTCGTCCATACATCTTCTTTTTGTTCCCAGTCAAAACCAGCACTGCGGGCTTTATCTTGAATGCGATGTGCTTTTATCATTGATGGTAGCGAAGCGGGAACGCCAGATAAAATGGTTTTGTTGCCATCTTTTTCTTTCAACTTTATTTTTTCCCAAATATGGGCAACTTCGGCTGATGTATTGGCTTCTACATCACCAAAAATATGAGGGTGTCGATATATTAATTTTTCAGCTAATGAATTACACACATCAGTGAGTGTAAAATTTTGTTCTTCCTCGCCAATTTTAGCATAAAAAAGAATGTGAAGCAATAAATCGCCCAGTTCTTTTTTTATTTGTACAGGACTTCCTTGCACGATGGCATCCGACAATTCGTATGTTTCTTCAATAGTAAGTATCCGCAAAGTTTCGTTGGTTTGCTTTTTGTCCCAAGGGCATTTTACACGTAATTCGTCTAATATAGTAATTACGTTTTCTATAGCTGCTAATTTTTCTTTCATAAGTTGTAATGATTCACATCTGGAATGAGTGGAAGTAAAGTGTAAGATTCGCTTTGTTACACACATTGTATTTTTAAAATAGGGAAGTACAAAACTCGCAAATAAATCTAAATTGACAAAATTTATATTCATCAATTTACAGAGCAAAAAACATCCGTATTTCCACATATCCTTGTAAAGTGTAGAAATAATCGATTCTAGAAGGGTTATATCTTGATTAATAGTTTATTAATCAGTGAATTATGACTATTTCTGATGGAGCAAATGAGGGAGCAAATAGGATTTTACAATATTTCATCCATTTTGTAACTAGATTTACCTATATCGGGAGTCTGAGAGTTACAGTTGTGATTAAAATAAGCAATAAGTAAATAAAAGCTATATTTTAAGAAGAAATAGTTTACATATAAAGGTTCATTTTACAGAAATTTCACATATGGCCACTCTTATGATTATATACCTTTTATATAGAATAATATATTTTTATAATAAATTGGAAATCAGGTTTATATAGTA
>JAGNUZ010000175.1 GCA_017986765.1 Paludibacteraceae bacterium
GAGTGTAGAAAAAAAAGTACGATTTTTTTCATGTAGATATTGATTTTTGTGGTTATTGAGAAATATTTCGTAAGTATTTAGCAAATTGCCAAAACAACAATAGCAAAAGTAAAAAAAAAACTCACAGAAACGTATATTTTCCTTAAAAAAGAGACGGAAAAGATAAAAATCCTTCATTTTTTAACATTTAATTAAAAAATCCATCTTTTTTATATAGTTAGATTCTTCATTATCACCGTTAAGGAGCTTTTTTACACACTTTTTATATTTCTTTCTTACCTCACTTTGTCGAAAAAGTGTATCTTCGCATATTCAATCGTAAAACGCTAAATAATTAGAGATGAAAAAATTATTGTTAAGCTTCATTTCCTTCCTCGTTGCTTTTTTAGTATGGGCTGAGAAACCTGTATTTAAAAACAAGTTTTTTCCCAATGGCAACTTGATGTACGAGGGGTATTTTGTAAATAATCACCCAGTAGGTGTGCTCAAACGTTACCACGAAAATGGCAAAATTAAAGCCTTTCAGGAGTTTATTTCGAAAGACACAGTACGATTTGAGTATTTTGCTGGAGACGGTTGCAAAGTGGCAAAAGGCTTGTTTGTAAAAGAAAAAAAACACGGTGTGTGGGAGTATTTTACGTGTGATGACCACTTGCTGATGCTCGAAAAATATGACAATGGTTGGAAACAAGGCGAGGCCTTAGTGTTTTCCAAAGAAGGGGTTGTTATCGATAGAATGAATTATCAAAATGATGTATTGCACGGTAAGCGTATTCAGTATTATTCCTATGGAAGTGTGCTGGCAAAATATGCATACAAAGAGGGGTTGTTAGATGGCGAATACGAATCTTACTACGAAACAGGACAAAAAGATGAGCAAGGCTTTTATCTTGCTAATAAAAAACACGGTGTGTGGACTGTGTACAAAGAAGATGGTACCATAGAAACGGTTGAATATGAACATGGTATAGCAACCAACCAAACAGAATTGGATAGACGTCTCCAAGAACAAATGGACAAAAATGAGCAAGGAGACGCAAGTATACAAGACCCACAAGATTACATCGAAAATCCAGATGCGTATTTGATGCTGTTTCGTCAATAAAAAGAAGCATGACTGAACCCAAACATGTCCGTTTATTTGAACTTAACCAGTCGATAAAACAGCTGATCGCAGACAACCTTTCGCCTCGCTGGATAACAGCAGAAATAAGCGAAGTCAACGAGCATTATTCAGGGCATTGCTACCTCGAATTAATAGAAAAGGATGTCCTTAGTGATGCTATTGTAGCCAAAGCGAAAGCGGTAATTTGGGCATCGGCTTACCGCATGATTAAGCCGTATTTTGAAACAACCACCCGCGAGCATTTGTCCGAAGGCATGAAAGTGATGCTCAAAGTAGAGGTTAATTTTCATGAGGCGTATGGGTATAGTTTGGTGGTAAAAGATATTAATCCAGAGTTTACCCTTGGCGATATTGCCCGCAAAAGGGCACTAATTATCCAGCAATTGTACCAAGAGGGCGTAATGGACTTGAACAAAGAGATTCCGCTACCTCGCCTTTTGCAACGCATTGCCATTATCTCGTCTGCCAATGCAGCAGGATATACTGATTTTTGTCAGCAAGTGGATCAAAACCAACATGGATACATGTTTTACAGTAGATTATTTGCCGCTACCATGCAAGGAGTGGATACGGAATCTTCCATTATTGAAGCCTTGGAACGCATTTACGAACAAAAAGAGCATTTTGATGCTGTAGTCATTATCCGTGGAGGAGGGGCTACTTCAGATTTAAGTTGGTTTGATAGCTACAACATAGCCTTTCATTGCACGCAATTTCCCTTGCCGATACTCACAGGTATTGGGCACGAAAAAGATGTGTCGGTTGTGGATATGGTAGCATATCGCAGTTTCAAAACACCTACTGCTGTGGCTCAGTTCTTGATTGATACGATGCAGCATGCCGATTTTTCGTTATCGGAAATGCAACAAACGATTGTACAACGTACAAATAATTTGCTAGACCAAAAGCAACAAACCTTACAGTGGTTAACGATGCAACTGCCCAACGCTGTGAATCACAAGCTGAATCAGGTTCACTATGTGCTGCAAGCAAAACATCAAGGGTTAAAAACAGCCACCAAGCAACATTTAGCATACAGAAACTATACATTGGATAAGCATCAGCAATATGTACAGCTCATATCGCCACACACCATTTTGCAAAAAGGCTATAGCTTAACGCTAAAAGATGGGAAATCTATAGCTAGTCAGGTGGTACAAGTGGGTGATGTGCTCGAAACTATTACGCAGCAGCAACGTATAACGAGTACGGTAAACACCGTTTTACCAATCGAAAAATAAGTTTTTCCTATTTTATTAATACCGATTAAGCACATGAAAAAAGAAAAAAACACATCGTACGACGAGGCATACGAAAAGCTCGAAACTATTTTGCATAAAATAGAAGGCAATGAATTGAGTGTGGACGAATTGTTAGAGCATATCAAAGAAGCTACCGCCTTGATTGATTTTTGTAAAAACCGCCTCAAAACCATTGACGAAGAAGTGAGTAAGTTGATGGAGTAGGGAATATGGAGATTCTCCTTTAGCATAAAAAAAGAACGCTAACAAAAAGTGCGATTCAGAACGAATTACTTTTTGTTAGCGTATTTTATTTGTATCAGAAGATAGGGCTTTTACACCTCCAGACTATCTTTTCAAGGTAAAGTGTCCCGAGAGGGTTTCGTTAATTTCTGCTACATAAATAACATACCAATAGTCGGTAGTTGGCATTGGATTACCAAGATAATTGCCGTCCCATCCCAAATCAGATCCTTTGTAGCGAATCATTTGTTTGCTAAATCTATCAAATATCTGGATATCAGCATTGGGATAA
>JAGNUZ010000176.1 GCA_017986765.1 Paludibacteraceae bacterium
CTTCGGCTGCTACAGATGTACGTGCTAACCCAATACCTGATATGCATTTGCAATTATTTCATAAAACAAACAACCTGATGCTGGGTTTACTGTCTGAATATAAAATTACACGTCCAGCTACTTTTACTGAAGGTGCAGGAACTCCAAAACCAAAATACATTACCAAAGAAACCGTTTCTTCTTTTTCCTTAGGTGGAATTATGGATTACAAAAAAGATTTATTTAATGCCAAAGCAAGTGTTTTGTATGGTCAAAACCTAAGCGAATTATACATCGCTGGCGGATATGCAACTACTTCTATTGATGCTACTACAGGACACCGTACCTACAGTCCTTCTAACTCAGTGTCATCGTGGCTAAACTTTACGTATGGTAAAAAATGGATAGCAGGTGTTTTTGGAGGGTACCATAAAAATCTTGGTTATCACACTCCCATACTAGCACCTACCTTAGATGATGACGGGGTAACCATAAAAACTCCTACCCTTTTTGGTCGCTGGCAAAACATTGACCATATTTACCGTGCATCTACTTCGCTTACATATAAAATAGAACGTTGGGTTTTTGGGGCTGAGGTGGATTACAATGTGGCTGCCTACGGAGAGGTTGATTATGGCAAAAAAGGAAAAATAAAAAATGCTACCGAAACATCTAACATAAGAGGGGTTTTATCAGCTACTTTTATATTTTAGAAAGTTTATTACACACCATCATTTAATCAAGGTTACATACTCTTTTTTTAACCTTGATTATTTTTTTTGTTAAATTTTATTTTCTTGTGATATATTTTCCATTGGAAATTTGTTTTGTTGTAAAATAATACCTATTTTTGCAGTGTAAAAAAAAAAGCTACACATGGAAAAAATAACAAACTGGATAAAAAAAAATAGGCTGTACTTCGTTGGGAGCATACTAGGAGGTATTGGTGGATATATCTACTGGTATTTCATCGGATGCGATTCAGGCGGATGCCCTATAACCTCATCGCCCTACAACAGTGTAATATGGGGTGCTATTATGGGTTCGCTCCTATTAAGCATGTTTAAAAAAGAGAAGCAAGATGAATAAGTACCTCAAAAATTGGACGATTGTACGTATAATCAGATTGCTTTTAGGTGCTTCTTTGAGCATTGCCGCGTACTTTTCTGGACATTATCTTTTTGTGGGATTAGGAGTATGGTTTATGATTCAAGCATTTTTTAATGTATCTTGTTGTGGTACTGCTGGTTGCGATTCCGAAACGCCTTCTAATAGTTCTGATACAGTTTTTAAAAATGAAATAAAAGAATATAAAAAATGAAACAACTAACCTTACTTGCCATAGCCATAGGCTTATTGGTTACATCTTGTTCCGAAGCCTCGAACAAGCAACAAAAACAACCAACACCAACTGAAAAAAAAATACAAACAACTAATAATACATTAATTATGAAACCAATCTATTTAACAAAAGCAGAGTTTTTAAAAAAAGTGGTTAATTACGAAACCAATCCCAACGAATGGAAATATTTGGGAGACAAACCCGCAATAATCGACTTCTATGCATCATGGTGTGGTCCATGTAAAATGATAGCTCCCATCCTTGATGAATTGGCAACAGAATATGCGGGAGAAATTTACATTTATAAAATAGATACAGAACAAGAACAAGAATTGGCAGCTGCATTTGGCATTCAATCAATACCAACCTTGTTGCTTGTACCTATGAACGAAAACCCACAAATTATTCGAGGGGCATTACCCAAAGCGTCATTTAAAGAAGCCATTGACAAAGTGTTGCTTAAAAAATAATCAAAATGGAAAGTCTGTGTTACATACGAAATATTTACCGATTGATTAGCAAATTTGAAGAACAGTTGCAACAAAAACACGAGCTCAGCCTCAACGAGGGCATGGTATTGTGCGAATTGAAAAATGCCAGCTACTCTTCTGGAGAAATAGCCAATCTAGTATCATTAACACATTCTAATACATCCAAGGTAATCGCAGCACTTGAAAAAAAACAACTAGTAACACGCATAATAGGTGATACTGACAAAAGAAAAATGTTTTTTTCAATCACCCCACAAGGGACACAAAAAGTAAACGAACTTCTTTGTGAGGAAAGTGAAATTCAACGTATTGCGAAAAATATTGAATCAGATATCTTACAAGAAAAATAAGAAGAAATTTGTTTCACACTCTATCCTTTTTTACAGGCATATTCGTGTCATGTAAAAAAGGATTTTTTGTATCATAAAATGATGGTTGATTATACAAAAAATACAAAAACTTTGTACTACATTTGCACAATTTTTAGTGCATCTTCTTTTAATAAAAGAACTATATGAAAGCCATTTATACCATTCTTTTGTTGCTTGCTGCCAATATTTTTATGACTTTTGCTTGGTATGGTCATTTAAAGTTGAAAGATTTTAAATGGTTTTCGGCATTGCCTCTTATTGCTGTTATCTTATTTAGTTGGGGAATTGCTCTTTTCGAGTATTTTTTTCAAGTTCCTGCCAATAAAATTGGCTTTCGCGAAAATGGAGGACCCTTTACCCTGCTCCAACTCAAAGTGATTCAAGAAGTAATTACCTTAGTCGTTTTTGTTGCTTTCTCTAGCTTATTCTTCAAAACCGAAACCTTTCGCTGGAACCACGCCATAGGCTTTATGTTCTTGGTATTGGCTGTGTATTTTATTTTCAAAAAATAAATTGCTTTCTATTTTTTTGTTAATATTTCTTAATTTATAGTAGTATGTATTGCATAGTACTATAAACACACTTATTTTTGCACTATCAACTTACATACAAACGCTATGTCAATGAATTCGGAAAATATTAAATCGCAAATGCGAAAAGGATACCTAGAATTTTGCATTCTACTTATCCTCGAAAAAAAACCTGCCTACGCATC
>JAGNUZ010000052.1 GCA_017986765.1 Paludibacteraceae bacterium
GCTGCTACTGTATCGGCAATTACCGATATTGACTACAAAAAAGAACACCAACAACTGTCTATCGACTTATTACTGGGCAATTTATCCGTACAAAATCCGTATCGCGACTTACACCTTGTCGTGCAACAAAATCAGCGTTACGACAATTTGGTTACAGGACTAACACCTTCGGCTATGCTAGGGGATAAAATTACGTATGCAAACGACAAGAAACTTATTTTTGAGGCTGGTAATGAATTTCGCAATTTCGATATGTCGTCTATCCGTATTTTTAGTGAGCGGATTGAGCATATCCGCTACCAAATATCCAACTACCACGTGCAAATGTATCCCGACGAAATTCGCAACAAGGCGTGGTACACACAGAATTACGATATTAATGGTAAAATGATTGTTAACCTACAATTATCAGAAGAGGATGACGTAGAAGCTGATTATTTTTTCGTGCATTTTGCTTTGCCATCACCCCTACTCCCTGATGATGTGTATTTGCTTGGGCAATATAATCACTATCACTTGGATAAGAATGCTTTGCTAAACTATAACGCAGTAAACATGCAGTATGAAAAAACCTTGCTACTGAAACAAGGAGGCTACGATTATGCCTACGTAACTGTGCCTCGCAACGGACAAAAAGCAAGCATGAAAACCATAGAAGGCAATTATTGGGAAACTGAAAATGAATATGCTATATATGTCTATTACAAAGGTTTTACCGACCGATACGACCGCCTAATAGGCACTTCAATTATACTTACTAACAAGTAAAAAAACTATTTTATGAAACAGTACGACTACGAACTTGCGTTTAAAGTACGCGACTACGAATGTGACTTACAGGGCATCGTAAACAATGCGAATTACCAACACTATTTGGAACATACCCGCCACGAATTTTTGCTTACGCAAGATATTAGTTTTTCAGACTTACATAACAAAGGAATTGATGCTGTAATCGCCCGCATCGAAATTGCATTCAAATTTCCACTCACGAGTAAAGATGAATTTATCAGCAAACTAAACGTGCGCAAAGAGGGAATTAAAAATGTGTTTTATCAAGACATTTACCGCCTTCCAGACATGAAGCTGTGCATACGAGCAAAAGCAGAAAATGTATGTTTGGTACACGGAGTGCTACAAGAATGTGCGGAAATAGACGAAAAATTGGCTCGGTTTTACAAGTAAAATATATTCCTCAATTTTTGCGATATGGTAAATCAATTAATAGAAAAAATGATTGGCTATTTTGGTACTGATGTGCGCCGAATTAACCATGCTCTCAAAGTATATACATTTGCAAGTTGCATAGCCCATAGGGAAAATTTATCTGAAACTGAAATGTTGATTATCGAAATGACCTCTGTGCTGCACGACATAGGCATCAAACAAGCTGAACTAAAATACAACTCATCTGCAGCTAGATATCAAGAAACGGAAGGACCTCCTATTGCAAAACTCTTACTTGCAGATATGGAGCTTGATAGTGAGATTATCGACAGAATTTGTTTTATCATCGGCAACCATCATCACTATCAAAAAATTGACAAGGTTGATTTTCAAATACTTGTAGAAGCCGATTTCCTTGTAAATATTTACGAAGATAAAATATCAAAAGACGCCATCGAAAGTGTACTCAACACTTATTTTAAAACAAAAACAGGCATCTCTTTTCTAAAAAACATGTATCTTGCTAAATAGCCACTTTACTGATTTTTCACCAGAATAAGGCCATTACAAGGTATTAAAGTTCTCTCGTACAGCTACATTGTAGGCTGTGGGGCTTTTGGCCTTTTTAATTCTTTTCAAGGCTTTGTGTGGATTGTCGAACGATTCGGCAAAAAACTCCCAAAAACCAAGCATTTTTAGCAGAATGTGATTCGGACCAGACAAGGTTTCATCGTAACTTTGAAAAAGCATATCGTGAAACTTGCTCAGCACTTCCATCCTATTAGCAGGATATGTAAGTGTATTATTTTTTATCATGCTGGGTAAAAATGGGTCAGCAATCAGACCTCGACCAATCATCCAATGCTCGATACTCGGAAACTGTGTTTGCAATTCGTTGAATTTGGCTACCGAAGTAATGTCTCCATTGTAAATCACCGTATGGCTTGTGTTATTTAAACACTCTTTAAAGGCTGGCAAATCGACTTCTCCCTTATACAATTGTTTGCCAACGCGAGGATGAATGATGATGTTTTTAATTGGGTATTTTTCTAAAATTGGGAGCAAAAGCAATATCTCCTCCTTATTTTCATTCCCTAACCTCGTTTTGATAGATACCTCAATGCTTGATTCTGCTTGTACTTTTGTCAGAATCTCGCTAATCTTCTCCACATTTTGGATAAGCCCTGCTCCTAAACTTTTTTTCGTAACCATTGGATATGGACATCCCAAGTTCCAATTGAGCTCCTTATACCCCATTTTTTGAACATACTTAGCCACATATAAAAATTCATCCGCATCTTTCGTCATTACTTGCGGGACAAGCTCTGCCACGGAGTTATTTTGGGGCAAAATATCACGTTCGTACCCCGAGCGAATCTCTTGCTTTCCGTGTAAACGAATATAAGGGGCGTAATACCTATCTATCCCTCCAAAAAACTGATTGAAAGTATTTCTAAATCGAAAATCGGTAATCCCTTGTAAGGGCGAAGAATTTAGCGTGAGTGGCATATTTTCGTGGTATTCTAGTTTATTTTTAAAATGTATAGATTCCATATTCAAAGCACAAAGATAATAAAAAACCTTATTTTCCACACGAAAAGATTCGTGCGGAAGCTGGGAGTTTCTTGTTTATATTTACTTAAAATCTATCAATCGTTTTTGAAGCTTAAAACCCCAATCTATTGTCACAATTCTAGTTTAGGAGGTGGATACTTCTTATCGTGATTCTTTAACTTTAATTTATCAAATGATTTTTTTCATACATTAAAATATTTGATTCAAGATATTTTCATTTTATTGATTTATTCAGTTATCAAATTAGCGAATGTCTGTCTCACAATAACCCATAAAATCTGTGTATATATTTGTATTACATTCTAATTTATGCACACAAAGATAAAAAAAATCAAGCATGAATATGTAACGAGCTGTTTATTTTTTCAAGGAGGCTTTGCTAAAAATATAAACAGGAATTGTTGTATCAAATTGTATGCTGAGTACAATAAAATCTGTTCCTTTGCCATCTTTCAGCATGTCTTTGTAATTGATGTGCATGGGGTACCAACGATTGGCAGATTTTTGTACATCGCTCATTACTGTTTTTTTGAGTAGCTGTCCGCTTTTGGCAAATAATTCTTCTTTTAGGGGCACATACCGTTCTTGGTCAATCCACATTTTGCGTTTTTCATACGCTACCTCATCTACCTTTGCATTCAGTTCGAGCACCCATGTTTTTCTGCCATCAAGCAGTTCTTCGGCAATTACTTTAGCCTCGTACATATCGGTAAGTTTGCGATCTTCCATCATATCTTCATACGATAAATCGGAACCCATTACCGATTGTTTCAACATATGTCCCGATAGCTGAATGGTACGGTCGGTATCTGGCGAATATATCCACAACTTATCATCGAGTTTCAGCATTTTTGTACCCTTCTCACGTTCGGGCGATAGGTATTCGGAAAACGATTTTGTATTGCCCTCAACATATCCTTTTGATACCACTTCGCGGCTATTTCTTTTACCTCTAATGATCATTTTCGACTCTACAATCTGCGTTTTAGAGGTCATATTCTCATCTACTTTGTTTATAATTACTCCAGCATCAGGAGCAGCCACCATGGAGCTAAAACAGAAAAGGCTTGCGAGGGATGCGATTATTATCTTTTTCATTTGGGTGTATTTTTTAAAAGATTATACTTCTAATTCTTTAAATAAGGTAGCTGTTTCTCTTTTGTAAATAGCTATTCCGGAAAGCATATTGCCCAGCACCATGGCGAATACTCCAGGTATAAAACCAATATACAGCAAGTCAGGAGTGAATTTTGCACGCATCACAGAGGGCATCATCATCGTACCACCTTGTAACATCCCGCTGATATCAAAGCCATATACCTGCATGAGCCATGTGGCTGTAACGCCTAATCCTGTGCCAATTATTGATCCAATAGCACCGACTATGGTTGCTTCTAGCAGTAGAGTACGGTAGATGTGTCCTTTAGGTTCGCCCAACGCCAAGCGGATGCCAAACTCCTGATAGCGACGCAAACCGCCAATAAGACCGGTATTCCAAAGAACAATGGACATAATCAGCACGAATATCGCTACGAATATTGATGAAAATGAATCGACTAAATCGAGGTATGTCCCCATGTTGTTTTGCTCTTTTAGTCGTAGCATTACTGGAGCATATTCATCTGTGCTATCTGCATAATGGGCATTGAAGGTGTTTGCCGTTTTTTCGGCTTTTTCATCAAAATAGACACCGTCTTTCAGGTATCCCAATATTTCGCCTGTGGCATCCTCCATGTCTAACATACGCCTTGCATCTGATATATCAACAATTACCATGCCTCTATCCATCACTTCTACGCCAAAGCGAACAGTCCCTGCAATAGTAAAGCTTTCGAAAGCCATACTGCCGTACATGGTTGAACCCATATAGGTAATGGTATCTCCGATGTTCAGGTTTAATTTGTTCGCCAATACATAGCCGATTAATACTTCTTTTCGTTTGGTTGGCACGCAGCCTTCGATGATAGCACTTTCGATATTTAGTCGAGTTACTTCTCCACTTTTTCCAGAAAAGAAGTCGATGGCTAAGCCCGATGAAGGACCTTGACCTTTCGATTCTCCTTGTAAATTAGGGGCATCTACAATGCCTCCAAAGCGAATGCGTTGCACCCAATTGTATTGGGGAAACTCTGTTTTTAAGGCTGTGGTGAGACTATCAACACCCATTAAGGCTAGGTCGTTGGGTATTTGGTCTTTGTTGTCGGCATACGCCTTGCTCATTATTTTTACATGACCTGTTTCAAAACGAGCTGATTGGTCGACCATATCACCCATAAATCCGCCCATAAATCCACTTAGAAAGATGGTCAAGAATACTCCTATAGAGATAATAATGACTGGCAGGAGACTTCTGTTTTTGTCTCTCAAAATTGCTTTAAATATAAATTTTATCATGATACCTTCCCTTTAAGTGCTTCAACTGGATTCATTTTAGCGATTTTGCGAGCTGGCAAGAAACTCACAATGGTTGCCGATATGACCACAGCTAGAATGGTGCCGAGAATTAAACCTAAACCATAAATAGGATACATGGTGCTTGGCATAATGATGCCTACAGAATCTCCTGATAATGGAAATGTAATACCTGTATGAGCGAAATACCAAAGCAATGGAATGCCATACATACCACCAATAATGGTGGCAAATATGCTATACATCGTACCTTCGGCGGTAAAAAGGCGCACTACCTGAAAGCGGGTCATGCCGAGAGCTATATACGTGCCAATTTCTTTTTGGCGTCTAAAAATGGACAGTACTTGCGTATCGAAAATTGCTAATAAACTAATTGCCATCAGTAGTATATAGATGATAGAACCACTGATTTTTTTCATGCCAATTATTTTGGTTAGTTCGCTAAGCAATTCTTCTTGACTCTCAAATCGCCAACCAGAAGTTTCGCTATACGCGTAATCTTCGTTTGCAACATAGAGGGTGGCGTGTTCTTCCAGCCCTGTCATTTTCCAAAGTGTTTGGATTGGTATCCAAATCTGTCCTCCGTCAACTGAAGGTACGTTGGAATCAAAAATAGCCACAATGGTAACATTTGCAGCATCAAATGTGCCGTTTTTATCTCGCCACCTGATGAGCACAGATTCGCCAATTTTCAGTTTCGTAGATTCTGCCATCCGCTTACCTATCAGTGCAGGTATAGCTGCCTTACTGGATAAAAGTTGTTGCGTTGGTATTTTTAAAGTTGTTTGATTCGCATCAATTCCTTTTAATAGAGTTGCCATCATACGTCCTTGCGGGTAGATGGTAGCTTGATTGATGAGTATGGGTATAAGGTTCGCTTGTTTTTCAGTAGGCAATACTCCGTATCCATTTTCTATAGAGAAAGGGTCGTAAGCGTCATAGTCGTTATTTAATACATGTCCGTTAGCATATTCCCAATTCACTCCATCAATGCTTGCTTCTTTATTCCAGCCATCAATTAAGCCATTGAAAAATATAATAACCACAAAGGCAAATGATAGCACACCTGCATTGAGCCATGTGCGTAAACCTGCACCCATCAGGTTTTTGTAGGCTAAGTAAAATGCTAGTTTCATACTTCGGTGGTTTTATGTTTAACATACTCATCTTCGGCTACTTGTCCGTCTTCTAAATGCACAATACGGTTTAAATATCCCATTACTTTTTCATCGTGTGTAGAGAATAGGAAGGTTGTATTCAGTTCTTTGTTCAATTCTTTCATGGTTTTGAGTATCGCATGTGCATTTTTTGCATCTAAGTTGGCAGTAGGTTCGTCGGCAAGCACGATGGCTGGTCGTTTTACCATAGCCCTTGCTATCGCTACTCGTTGCCCTTCGCCTCCCGACAGTTTGGCTGGTCGTTTATTTGCCATACTCGTTATGCCTACCCAGTCAAGTGCTTCCATCACTCTTTTTTTGCGTTCAGATTCACCTATGCCTTGCAATATAAGAGCAAACTCCACATTCTCAAATACGGTATATACAGGTAATAAATTGTACACCTGAAAAATAAAACCGAGGTGTTGATTGCGTAAACGAGCCGATTCTGTATGATTTAATTCTGATATCGCTTGTCCCATAACCTTTACGCTCCCTTCGGTGGGCTTATCCAGCGAACCGATGATGTTTAATAAAGTAGTTTTCCCTGATCCACTTGGTCCGATAATGCCCGAAAACTCCCCCTTGTTAAACGTGAGGTTTACATCGTTCAATGCTGTAAATTCGCCATCTCCCACTGGGAAACGTTTTACTAAATGTTCGATCACAATGATTTTCTCGTTCATAATAATGATTTTTGTTAATGATTATAGACTAGCATCAATCGGATACCAGGACCTGATGTATTGTTTAAAAGTTTATTTTGTTGAATATCGTCTTGTGTTCTCGGGTTATAATATGCCATCACATAGCCCGAAAAACAAGGAAACTCATGTGAATAATTGATAAAAAATGACATGTTTCTTTTGTTCCAATTGTAATTAACTATAGTGCTAACAGCATCAAACAAGCCGAGTGGATAGGATATATTGGAGGCTGTAATATGTGTTGAGTTTGTAAATTCAAAAGGTTCGTGATCTATTGTTATATAGAGATGCTCTAGTACCACATTCAAGCCATTGCCTATGCCGAAGGTATAATCAGAGCCTACATTGAAGAGACTTTGGTTTGTGCCTATTCCAATATCTTTGTGTTTAATACTATGCGTAGCTTCTACCCAGAGACCTACTTTTACATCCCATTTACCATCTATCCCAAAGCGGTCTTCAGGAATTTTCTCGTACTGCGATAATGGGAGTATGGATAGAACATTGGCTGTACGATGGTGGTACGAAAGTGCCATTTCACCGCGCGGTGTAGGGTGTTGTATCCTTCCACCAAATTCGGGGATTTTGATGTTGCTTTCCACCCTATCAAAACCACGTGTTTTTTCGTTGCCATAGAGCATCCACACCCAAATGTTTGCATTGTTCAGAAAATAATACCGCCCTAATGCAGCATATACACCATTGGTAAGTTTTAAAGGGTCGCGTGGGTCGATCTCGTTAAACCATTGCAGTGGACGCAGTAAGGTGGACGAGCCAAAATCAATTTTTTGAAGTCCAAGTCTTAATTCAAACTGTTGTGTGGAATAGCGAACCCATGCACGATATGGTGTTACATTTCCGTCAGTTGCTATGCTGTCAAACGGATGAGCCGAAACAGTACCGTAGATGTTGGCAGCAAGTTCAAAATCAAGCAAGTGCGTGTTGGGTAGCGTAATATCATATTCCATGGTGGGGATGTATCGTCCGCCTAGTTGCAAGGGCAACTCATTGTCGAAATTATAGTTGCTCCATGCTGAAACCTGTCCGCTAAAAGCCAACTTGCTAGATAGCGTTTGTGGCAAATCTTGTGCATGCAACTGCATGTTACCAGATAGCGCCCAACAGGCAAACAGAATGAGTAATTTATCTTTCATCTTCTATCTTATTATGCGGCAATAATCCGTACATTAAAAGGTTAGTTATTGCCATAATTAAGTTTTGCGGACTTTGGTATAAACGTAATGCAGCAGCATTATTAATTAATTCGGTCATTTTTTGAGCCATTATTAAAAACAATGCAGGATTAATATCTTTGCGAAACCAGCCTTTTTCTTGGGCAAAAACAAAGTCATCCATGATTAATTTCCATGCTTCTTGTGTTTTTACTTCTATAAATTCTTTCAGTCCTAATTCAGTATCGGAATAAAAGTCTTGCAAAAATTCATTGCTGATGTCATTTGTTCCTTCAAGCTTAAGCAGTATCATTTTCTTGATTTTATCTTCGGCAGAAATATTCTCGCGAATAGTCGTATGGAATTGCAAGACATTTTCTTCCATAACAAGGTCAAACACGGCTTTTGCCAAGTCAATTTTATTCGGAAAATATTTATAAAATGTCATTTTGCTAACATGTGCATATTTGCACACCTCTTCCACACTCACGCGTCTAAAGCCATGTTTCCAAAATAGATCCTTTGCTGCATGTAGAATCGATAGTTGTTTTTTATTTTTTGTGTGTAACATACTTATCTAGTTGACTAAAATATTGCAAATATACGAATTGCATATTAAAATACAAATATCGTACAGTTTTTTTTTGTTTAAGAAAACTGAAAGTAGAGCTTTTTTTAAGTAGCTTTATCTACATGTTGTTGACCGTAAGGAAGGAAAATAGAAATGGTGTTATTTTGAGAAG
>JAGNUZ010000053.1 GCA_017986765.1 Paludibacteraceae bacterium
CATCTACACCACCTCCGACCAAGGTAAAATATTGACCCTCATATGCTGCAGGAATTTTTTTGATTACAAGTTCTACCATAGCAAGTGTATCGTGTGTAGAGCCTTTATATTCGTATGCGTAATTAATTGATTGAACCGTTCTGTCAAATACTACTGGTGCAGCCCAATTTGGCTGTTGGGATGTGGGTGTTTTAGAATGGATAATACAAGCATGTAGCATGCTTGTAAGGACTAAGATAATTAGAATCTTTGCTTTTTTTACACTCCTAATATCCACTTTGCAACGGTAAAATAAATCAACACTCCTGAGATATCCGCTATAGAGGTAATAAGTGGAGCGCTAGCAGAGGCTGGGTCTATTTTAAATCGGGTAAATACAAAAGGGAGCATGAGTCCAATTAAACTTCCAACCATAACGGTTAAAGTCATTGTTATTGCAACTACTGCAATGATTTCAGGAGCTCTAAATGCCGCAATAAAACTCACGCCTACAGCCATTGTTATTCCTAAAAACAACGAAACGAGAAACTCCTTTCCTACTAATTGCAACCAATCTTTGCTTTCTACATCACCTATAGCTAACGAACGAATGGTAAGCGTTGCAGCTTGTGCTCCAGCGTTACCTCCGCTACCAATTAGCAAGGGCAAAAAGAAGAGCAAGGAAATCATGCTTTGAATGGTACTTTCATAATGGGCAATAGCTGCACCCGAAAAGATATTCATAAAGATTAAGGCTGTAAGCCAAAAAATACGTTTTTTGTACAAAAGCGAAATCTTTGCTTTTATTGGATTGTCGATGGCAGCTTGGAATGCACCAAACTTATGAAAGTCTTCGGTGCTTTCTTCTTCTGCGATGTCCATTACGTCATCTACAGTGATAATTCCCAATAATAATCCTTCTGTATCAATAACAGGTATTGCAATTCTATCTTGGTCTTGAAATACACGAATGGCGACCTCTTGGTCATCAAAAGCACTCAGTGCTATGTAGTGATTATCCATCAATTCGCTGATGGTTTGTTCTGGATTGGCAAGTAAGATGGTGCGTATTTTTATATCATCTACCAATTTCCAATGATGATCAACAATGTAAATTACGTTGAGTGTTTCTGAATTTGCACCGTATTCACGAATGTGATTGAGTGTTTGTGCTATCGTATAATGTGGTTTGACAGCAACAAATTCAGGGGTCATCAAACGTCCAATACTATCTTCGGGATAGCCTAATAAGCGAGTGGCTATTTTTCGTTCCTCGGGCGATAGTAATTGAATAAGGCGTTGGGTAATTTGTCCTGGCAACTCTTCAAAGAAGGCGGTTCTATCATCAGGATCTAAGTCATTCAGCAAATCAGAAAGTTTGCTTACATTTTTGGCAAGTCCTTCTATAATAAACTCTTGCTTGTCGTATTCAAGGTATTGGAATGTATCTTTGGCTTTTTCGCGCGTAAGCAGGCGAAATACAATAATGGCATCTGCGGGAGACGCTTCCTCGATGATATTGGCAAGTTCGATAGGGTCTCTATCTATAATTTCAAGACGTAATGTTTTCCATTTATTTTCTTCAATCAGTGTTTGAAGATGGATATTTGTAGGGTTCATGTAGGGTCTCCTTAACGATTAGTATCTGAAAGAAGACAATTTCCCTTTGCAGATAGGTTATAACTTTAATGTACTATGATACGGGTCTGCATCCATAAGTTAATGTTTTTTGTTAAAATGCCCACAAAAGTAGTCATAAATATTCAGACTAAGGGCATAGTTAGGATATTTTTCACAAGGAGAAGGTTTCTGTGTTAACGAAAAATACAATCCGTAGGTAGTATGCACGATCCAAATTCAATCATGGCATTAAAAATGGCAATTTTCTCGTACCTGTTTATTTCCTTTACGGCAATATCTTTTTCTTTTATCAGTCCTTGGTCGAGCAAAGAGGCTCTATTTACACCAAAAATAAGTGGTGTACGGGGAGTGTACCATATTCCATTTTGTAGTAGAGCAACATTGGCATACGAAGTGTCTGTGATGAGATTGTTTTTTACGAATAGTATTTCTGTATTGTTTGATTCATCTGCATTCGCAATTTTATAGTCTTTTCTGTCTGCTTTTTTATAATAAAGTGATATGGTCGTTGTTTGTGCCAACTTTAAAGTGATAATTTCTTTCATCTGATATGGAATACATTCGTAAGATACGATGTAATTGGAATAGAGTAAGCGAATTTTGTATGTTCCGTGTTTTGGTAAATCTATTTGTCGCAAATAGTCGAATATGGAAAAAATAGGTGATGTAGGGTAATGCTCTTTTAGGGCATATTCCGCTCGTTTTTGGTGATAGGCTAATCGCTTGAACTCACCATCGGTATATTGTATTGCATCAACGAATTGGCACATACACTTTGTTTATTAGTTCTTGGTACTCAGTTTCAATATCGCTATTGGCTGTAATGCCACCGCCACTTTTATACACCATTTTCTCTCCTTGCTGTTCGAGAAATCGAATCATTACGCCACTATCTAGGTTTTCACCGTCATAAAAGCCACATATACCTGTGTAAAAACCTCGTTGATACCCTTCGGCTGTAGCAATAATTTGCCGTGTTTTGGCTTTGGGAGCACCACTTATAGAGCCCGCTGGCAGTAGTTTGAGTAAGAGTGTACCTAATTGTTTCTGATAATCTTTTGGTAATGTTCCCATTATTTCAGAACTTACTTGAAGTAAATTTTTTTGTAAGGTGTGCAACTTTTCGATGTATCGATATTTTCGTATATGCACATCGGAGGCAATGATGCTTAAATCATTGCGTATTAAATCGACGATAGTAGCATGTTCTGCTTCTTCTTTTGGATTAGCTAAAATTAGTTTTTCTGCATCTGGTATTGATGCATCAATAGTCCCTTTCATAGGGAAAGAAGATATGGTTAAACCTTGAATGCGTACAAATGGTTCGGGAGAAAGTACCACAAAGGTATCTTTTATCCACACCTTGAAGGTGGCATTGGCATAGTTATATAGCAATTCTAAGCTGAGATTTGTTTTTACGGGAGTAGGTTGTGTCAAATTGACTAAAAAGGAATTTCCTGCTTGGATTTCTTGCTTTACGTAACTGCATTTTTGCTGATAGTCAGCATAGGAGATGGGAGAGGGTTGCCATTCTATTTGTTCAGGTAACTGCTTTAAAGATGTGTCGTAATTATAGTGTTTTCCTATGTGATAGCGTATATAGGAAGGATTTACATCTGATTGCAATAAGGCAATTGCTTTGTTGAGCTCATAATCAAAGATGAAAAAAAATGCTTGTTTTGCATCCGCCCATCTGTTGATACGCTGTTCTGCTTCTGTTACGGAAATAAATGGTATTGTTTTCATCTTGTATATTACCAGCTACCGCCACCGCCACCGCCACCGAAGCCACCACCGCCGAAACCTCCAAAGCCACCGCCCGAAGACCTCCCACCGCCGCTTCCAGCAAGTCCGCCACCAATAAGCCAAGGTAAACCACCATAGCTTGTATGCGTGCCATTTCCATTGTCATTTGGCTTGTTCTTCGATTTGCTAGCAATAATTAAGAATACTATAATCATGATAATAATAAACACGAGACGCCCATAATTAGCCTCAGGTTTGCGAGCCATATTGATTTCGCCTTTGGCTATTTTATACAATTGCTCCACCGTGGCTCTTGCTCCACCATAGTAATCATTTTGGCGAAAATAGGGAATGGTTATTTCTTCGATAATACGTTTTGTAATGGCATCAGGAATAGCCCCCTCTAAACCATAACCAACTGCTATAAACACTTGTCCCGATTGATTGCCAATTTTAGGTTTGATGAGTAGCACAATACCATTATCAAATTCAGCGTTTCCTACACCCCATTTTTGACCTAATTCAGTTGCAAATTGCGACTTGTCATACATGCCCAAATCTTTGGTAGTAACAATAACCATTTGATTGGATGTGGAATCATCCACCATCGTTAAAAACCTTTCTAATTCTGCTTTTTGTTGTGCATCAAAAATACCTGCAAAGTCATTTACCAAGCGTGCAGGTCTGGGTCTATCAGGAATGTTTGACCACGCTTGAATGGATACTATAAAAAAGAAAAATAGAATTGTTTTTTTTAGAGAAATGGACATAATGGCTATTTTTTTATTTCAAAAGAGATTTCGTTGCTCAATTCGTTTGTGTCGTCAGATTGTATGGGGAAATAAGTTGCCAGTTGTATTCCAGCTTGAGATATAGCCCACACCAATCCATCTGCGAATTGTTTTTGTTGAAAGTGGGGTATAATACCTTTGTAGATCGTGTCCCAAAAGTTAGTTGGAACTACTGCATGTATACCGCTGTCGCCGATAATAGCAAATTGATTGTCATTGATAGACAAGTACAACAGCACTCCATTATGAAGTGCTGTTTTGTGCATATCTAGTTGATGAAATATTGCTACAGCAGCATCTAATACATTTTCTTTTGTTTTAGATTGTATGTGCAGGCGTATCTCTCCGGAAGTAAGCTTTTCGGCTTCTTTAATTGCCTCTTCAATCCGATTTTTATCTGTTTCTGATAAGAATTTTTTTGGATTCATTGTTTAAAACGTTACAGTTGGCAATGCTTGTTCTGCTTCCGTAGCTTCAAAATAAACTTGTTTTTCAAAGCCAAATAAATTCCCTGGGAAACGACGTATTTTGGTGTTGAACTCTTTTGCCGTTTCGTTGTAACGATGACGTTCGGTACTGATTCTGTTTTCTGTGCCTTCGAGTTGAGCTTGTAGTTCTAAAAAGTTTTGGTTTGCTTTCAAGTCAGGGTAGTTTTCTCTAATCATCAATAGTTTGCCTAATGCAGAACCTATTTGTCCCTGTGCAGCTTGGTACTCTTGTAGTTTTTGAGGAGTTAAATTACTTGGATCTACTGTTATCTGTGTTGCTTTTGCTCGTGCATCAATTACTGCTTGTAGCGTTTCTTTTTCGTGCGAAGCGTAGCCTTTTACCGTGTTAACTAAGTTGGGAATAAGGTCTGCACGACGTTTGTACGCATTTTCTACTTGTGCCCATTGAGCTGGTACGGCTTCGTCAAGCGTTACAATACTATTGTATGTACTAAATGCCCATATCACCACTATTAGGATAACTCCGATGATAGAAATTGGAAGAATGAGTTTGTTGTTCATATTGATTTGGATTTAATGTGATAATACGCAAAGTTACTCTATATTAGTATGCAATGTATCTTTACGGATTGCTTATTTTATTTTCTATATGTATTTTTACTATTTTTTATTTTCTTTTTGCATGCTGTTATCTTTTAATGACACAGTTCTGTTAAATACCACACGCTCTTTCGTGCTGTCTGGATCTATTGTAAAATAACCATGTTTTAAGAATTGGAAACTATCTAGGGGTTTCGCATTGACTAAGTAGGCTTCTACTTTTGCTGATTGTATTACCTTCAAAGAGTCTGGATTAATTAAATCGCGGAAATCTTGATCGGATTTAGATGGATCTTCGATAGAAAATAACCTGTCATACAAGCGTACTTCTGCATCTATACTATTGGATATTTCTACCCAGTTAATGGTGCTTTTTACTTTTTTGTTTCCACCTTCAGTTCCGCTTTTTGTATTTGAGTCGTAAGTACAATACACTTCCGTTATATTTCCATCAGCATCTTTTTTATTTCCTGTACACGTTACAATGTATGCTGCTTTTAGTCGAACTTCTCTACCTTCGCTCAGTCTAAAGAAGCTCTTTGGAGCATCTTCCATGTAGTCCGAACGTTCGATGTATAATTCTTTGCCAAAGAGCATGGTGCGTTCGCCAGCAAGTTCATTGTCAGGGTTGTTCGCAGTGCTTAGGCTTTCGGGTTCTGTTGCAGTATAGTTTGTAATAATCAACTTGATAGGGTCTAAAATGGCACACACACGATCAACCTTGGGTTTTAAATCTTCGCGTACAGCATGTTCTAATAGCGAAACATCAATCATGCCTTCGTATTTCGTATATCCTATCATGTTGATAAAGCTACGAATAGCACTTGCTGTATAGCCTCTTCGACGTAGTCCGCCAATGGTTGGCATCCGCGGATCGTTCCAGCCTGTTACAAGTTTTTCTTTTACCAATTGTAGCATTTTCCGTTTGCTCATTACTGTGTAAGTAATGTTTAATCTATTAAATTCATGTTGACGAGGGCGGTAATTTCCCGTCGCGATTTGGTCGATATACCAATCGTATAAAGGACGGTGTACTTCAAATTCTAATGTGCAAATTGAGTGCGTTACACCTTCGAAAAAATCAGACTGTCCATGTGCATAATCATACATTGGGTACACATTCCATTTACTACCTGTTCGATGGTGGTGTCGGCTCGTAATGATGCGGTACATAATCGGGTCACGGAAGTGCATGTTGGATGATGCCATATCTATTTTGGCTCTTAGTACCATGGCTCCTTCTGGAATTTCACCTGCATTCATTTTTTCAAATAACGTAATGCTTTCTTCTATCGGACGATTGCGAAAGGGACTTAAAATACCTGCTGTTGTGGGTGTTCCTTTTTGTTTGGCAATTTCTTCAGCAGACTGTTCGTCCACATAGGCTTTTCCTTCTTTAATAAGTTGAATAGCCAAATCCCATAATTGTTGAAAATAATCAGAAGCATAATATAAGTTACCCCACTGAAAACCAAGCCATTGAATGTCTTGCTGGATAGCATCTACATATTCTACATCTTCGGTTACGGGGTTCGTATCATCAAAACGCAGGTTGCATACGCCATTAAAACGTTCAGCAATGCCAAAATCCATGCAAATCGCTTTAGCGTGACCAATGTGTAGGTAGCCATTTGGCTCTGGTGGGAAACGAGTTTGTACTCTGCCGTCATTTTTACCTTCTCTGAGGTCTTTCTCAACAATAACTTCTATAAAATTCAACGATTTTTTATTTTCTTCTGTTTCCATATCAATAACCATTATGTGTAGTTGAAAAAAGCTGCCTTTTTAATTGACAGCTTTCTTCGTTTTATTTATTTTTCAAAATACCCTCTAATAATACCCCTTTCTGAGGATTGAACGAAGTGTATGATTTCATCTTTTTCAGCCGAAGAAGAAATGCTCTGCTGGAGTTTTTCTACAGCTTGAGAATGGTTCAGTCCAGACGCATAAATAATGCGGTACATATCTTGTATTGCTTGTATTTGCTCGCTGGTGTAGCCTCTTCTACGTAAGCCAACGGTATTAATACCTGCATATGATAGAGGTTCTCTACCTGCTGTAATATACGGAGGTACGTCTTTTGCAACACGAGAACCGCCTTGAATAATCACATGTTTGCCAATGTTGCAAAATTGATGAACCAACACGCCACCACTTAAAATAGCATGGTCGTCAATATTCACTTCACCAGCAAGTTGTGTGGCGTTTCCTAAAATAACATTGTTTCCAACAACGCAATCGTGTGCCACATGCACGTAAGCCATTAATAAACAGTTGCTTCCAACGGAAGTTGTGCCTTTTGAGGCAGTGCCTCTATTGATGGTTACACATTCGCGAATTGTGGTATTGTCTCCAATTTCAGCAAGCGTTTCTTCGCCTTGAAATTTTAAATCTTGTGGAATAGCTGCAATGACAGCTCCTGAGAATATACGGCAATTTTTGCCTATTCGAGCTCCTTCCAAAATGCTTACATTTGAAGCAATAACCGTTCCTTCTCCAATAACGACATTTTTATCTATATGCACAAAAGGACCAATTTCTACATTCGCTCCAATTTGTGCTTCGGAGTGAATATTTGTCATACTATGTATCATGCCGTGTTGATTACGTTATAAGAGTGTTTTATTTATTTTTTACGATTTGAGCCATAAATTCAGCTTCGGTTACGATTTTCTTTCCAACAAAAGCGTATCCTTTCATGTTGGCACAACCGCGGCGAATTTCACCTAACATAATGAGTTTAAAAATAACCGTATCGCCTGGAGAAACTTTTTGGCGGAATTTTACATTGTCAATTTTTAAAAAATATGTAGAATAGCGAGCTGGTTCGTCAACTGAATTAAGTACCAATAAACCACCTACTTGTGCCATAGCTTCTACCAATAATACACCGGGCATTACGGGTTCTTCAGGAAAGTGTCCGTTGAAGAATGTTTCATTGCACGTTACATTTTTCAACCCTACAATTTCATTGTCCTTTAGGCTAATGATTTTATCTACCATCAAAAATGGCCAACGGTGTGGCAGCAATGATTTGATGCGGTTTGTATCCATTACGGGTTCAAGCTCTGGATTGTATATAGGAACGGATGTTTCTTGGCGACGTAAGTCTTTGCGTATCTTTTTTGCTAATTGTGTATTTCCTGCATGACCAGGTTTCGTTGCAATGATTTTACCAATAATTGGACGTCCGATAAGTGCGATATCCCCAATTACGTCAAGTAATTTATGACGAGCAGGTTCGTTGTCGAACACCAAAGGTTTAGAATTGATGTAACCTAAATGATCTATATGGATAGGATCTACATGCATTAAGGCCGCCAAACGGTCAAATTCAGCCTGCGGTGTTATTTGATCATAAATAACAATGGCATTGTCTAAATCACCTCCTTTAATTAGGTTATTTTTTAGCAAAGGCTCTATTTCTCGTACAAATACAAAGGTTCTACATGCTGCAATTTCTGTTTCAAAATCAGCTAAATTATCTAATGTAGCATATTGGTTTGATAGGATGGGAGAGTTAAAAGATACAAGCGTTTGTATGCTAAACTTATCGTCGGGCAACAAAATGTATGAGGCCCCGCTTTCGCTTGTAAATTCTATTTTTTCGGTAATGATGAAATAATTTTTTTCGTCTTTTTGTTCCTCAATACCCGCTATTTTAATAGCTTTGATGTATTCAATAGCACTTCCTTCCAGAA
>JAGNUZ010000054.1 GCA_017986765.1 Paludibacteraceae bacterium
GTCATATACAGAGTAGCATAACCAGTTAAACACACGTATAACCACATTTGTCCACGAGGCTTACCTCCAAGTTTATTTGCAATAGAAATTCTTTCAAATAAATACTTATTTCCATCATCTGATTGTATTTCTAAGTATTTAATGTCAGAGCTTGGGATTTTTTCAATTTGATTTTTTCCAAGACCTGTTTTTAATTCAATGGTTTTTTCTCTACCCTGAGTTGGGATTGCAAATAAACCTGTTTTGACATCACCATTTATATACATTATTCTCCCTTCTTGAAATCGATTTCCAAAAACTAAAGTCATAATTGTCAAAAATAATAGAAGAAAATACGCTCTTAAATAATTCATAATTGTTCATTTTATATAGTTAATGTTTTTCGAAGTATAATAATCTATCTGTTAGGAAACATATTTATAATAGAATAGTATTGTAATTGTTTGTAGAAGCAGATGAAATTATAATCAAATAATTAAAGTGTTTTCTCAAACTTTTATTAACCCATCAAAACCAAAGTAATTTAATATGATAAAATATGATGATACCCTTTTTATTCTTAGTTAATGACACTATATAATCAGTTTATTCCAAAACCCTCTAATGATCTGTTTGTTTTTTTTAACAAGCCACAAAGTTAATTTTTTTTATTAATTTCTCATTTAGTCTAGTAAATTTAAATCGGAAATTTGTCACTATTTTTGTCTAGATGTATCTAACAAGGTGGTTGCGAAGTCATATTATCATAGCATTCTATAATTTCAATATTTTGCAGTGAGCGGATGTTTTACGGGTTCTTTGCGACCCCCATTTTACTATATTTACACTAATTTCATTTACTTTTCATAGCGGAAGTGACCAATTATTTTGTAACTAAATAAGCAATCCTCAAGAACCTGTCCAGCACCTATGTTGTGAATTATTAAATATCTCAGTCCTTCACAAGATTTTTTTCCAGATACAATTCCAATGTGAGTGATTCCACCACCTAAATTCCAACAAACAATGTCGCCCGGCATATAGTCACTTGAGTTTGTCGTAATTGGTTTTTTCGTACCGTGTCTAGTGAAAAATGTCATTAAATTTGGGACTCTTCTATGATCAATATTTTTGTCAGGCTTGGATAGTCCCCAATTTTTTGGATATTTCGAAAAGTTTGCTTTCATATCCTCGTGAACCTCTTTTTGTAAATCAATCCCCAATTTCCTATAAGCCCTAATCACAAGGTCTGTACATACTCCTTTATCTTTTGGCACATCGCCATTTGGATAGTCAAGTTGAAAATATGCTGGGTCGTATCGAACAGCTTGTTTTGTCAAGGTCAAAGTTGAGTCTGCTAGTCTGTCGTAAAAATTTGTTTGTGCTGAAACAGAATTTATAGTCAGTATAAATAGTACTATTTTCAGTATTGTTTTTGTCATAATAGTTGTGTTACTCCATTATAAATTTCATTTATACAATTTTAGCCCAATGCAAAGGTGAAAAAATCAAATAGAAAATTGTTGAAAGGGCGAAAGTGTACAGTTTGAAGGTTGCTTTTAGTCGTTGCTATCAAATTCAGCTACAAGCAAAAAAAGAGAAGAAACCTGTGTTTCTTCTCTTCCTGAGTTGCGGGGATTCGACTCGAACGAATGACCTTTGGGTTATGAGCCCAACGAGCTACCAACTGCTCCACCCCGCGATATATTTTTTACTAAAAAAGTTAGTATTTTTTCAATCGGATTACAAAGATAGTGCGTTAGGTAGCATTCTCCAAATGTTTTTGCTGTTATTTTTATTTTTCTTTCGATTACTCCTTTATTCTATTGGTTTTCAGTAGAATAGAAATGCAGTTTTGTTGTTTTGTATTTTTTAAATGTTTTATGTTTAAAAAAATGCTACTTTTGTGTGTAAAATTATCAACTCCACGCTCTATAGTAGTGTAATGACACACGAATGAAAAAGAAAATAGGCAGTTTTTTTAAGAAAATACGGATTAAATACAAACTTTCGGTTCTCAATGAGAATACGTTGGAAGAGGAATATCGGTTTCGCTTATCGGCACTGAGTTTTTTTACGCTTACCATTGGTGTTATAGTCGGTACTTTTGTGTTGTTTTCGGCACTCATCCTTACTACACCACTTAAAAGATTGTTGCCAGATAATACCGACCGCAGGGTACGTCATGAAGTAGTGCTAAGTGCATTAAAGATTGATTCATTAGAAAATGAAATGAAGAAACGCGAAGAGTACCTGGAGGTAGTACGCGAAATAGTAGCAGGAAATATACCCGTCGATGCCACACAAACAGCGGAATCGTTGATTAACGACAGGATAGAAGAGAAGTTTATTGAAAAATCAGATGCAGAAAAAGCATTTGTGGAACAATTTGAACAAGAGGAAAAATACAATATTGTCAATCCGCTAACGCAACAAAATACAAATTTAGTATTTTTTCGTCCTGTAAAAGGCATAATTTCGAAGCCTTTTCAACCTGTTACCAACCATCATTTTGGGGTAGAGCTTGCGGTAAATCCAAATACCAACGTTTCTTCTATTTATAAAGGAACGGTTATTCTTACAGGATATGATGTTAATAGCGGTCATTTTATACAAGTATTGCATCCTCAAAATTTTATATCGGTGTATAAACATGTATCTATTGTACTCAAAAAAGAGGGAGAATTGGTGAAAACGGGAGAAGTTATCGCCATTATGGAAGAGCAAAATCAGAAACGCTCCAGTCTCCGTTTTGAACTATGGTATGATGGGCGAGCACAAGACCCAACGGATTACATTGTATTTGATTAATAGCACAAAAAGTACATGAACAAAAAACAAATTGCCATACTCGGTTCTACTGGATCAATTGGAACTCAAGCCTTGGAAGTAATTGCTGCAAACCCCGATTTATTTGAGGTGTATGCTATCACGGGAAATAATAATGTAGATTTATTGATTCAGCAAGCTATTGCATATACCCCAGAAGTGGTGATTGTAGCAAATGAAGCCTATTATATAACGGTAAAAAATGCCCTCGAAGCCTTGCCGATTAAGGTGTATTCAGGTATAAAAGCCATTTGCGAAGTAGTGGAATTGCCTTCGGTGGACATTGTGCTTACGGCTATGGTTGGCTATGCTGGCTTGTTGCCCACCATACATGCGGTAAAAGCTGGCAAACGTATCGCTTTGGCAAATAAAGAAACACTTGTGGTAGCAGGCGAAATTATTTGCAAATTAGCACAACAATATAATGCGGCTATACTGCCTGTCGATTCTGAACATTCGGCTATTTATCAATGCCTAATTGGCGAAAATAATGCTGCTATAGAGAAAGTTATTCTTACAGCATCGGGTGGTCCTTTTAGAAAAAGTACACTCGAACAGTTGCGAACAGTAAGTAAACACGATGCACTGAAACACCCGAATTGGGAAATGGGAGCTAAAATTACCATTGATTCTGCCAGTTTGATGAACAAAGGTTTTGAAGTAATTGAAGCAAAATGGTTGTTCGGACTTCAACCCTCGCAAATAGAGGTATTGATTCATCCACAGTCGATTATTCACTCGATGGTGCAATTTGTAGATGGCTCTGTTAAGGCTCAGTTGGGTGTTCCTGATATGAAATTGCCCATACAATATGCATTTGGATATCCTCAGCGTATTTCGAATGCATATCCTCGCTTGGATTTTATGGCGTACTCTCGTTTTGATTTTGAACAAGCTGATACAAGCAAATTTCGCAATCTCGCTTTTGCCTATTATGCCATGGAAAAAGGAGGTAATATGCCTTGCTTGCTCAATGCAGCCAATGAGGAAGTAGTTGCTGCTTTTTTACGCGAAGAAATTGGTTTTTTGCAAATGAGTGATATTATTGAAGAAACAATGCAGAAATCTGCATTTATTACCCATCCTACTTACGAAGATTATGTGCTGTCGGATACGCAAGCACGTGTACTAACAAAAGAACAATTAAAAGGTCATGGATACACTAATTAAAATTTTACAGTTGCTGGGTAGTTTGTCTATCTTGGTACTCGTACATGAAATGGGGCACTTTTTGGCTGCCAAATTATTTAAAGTACGAGTCGAAAAATTTTACCTATTTTTTAATCCGTGGTTTACACCCATTAAATATACATCCAAAAAAGGCGATACGGAATACGGTATAGGTTGGTTGCCTTTGGGTGGATATGTGAAGTTAGCAGGCATGGTAGATGAGTCCATGGATACTGAACAATTAAAGCAACCCGTACAGGATTGGGAATTTAGAGCAAAACCCGCTTGGCAACGCCTTATCATTATGGCGGCAGGTGTGATAATGAATTTTATATTGGCAATGGTCATTTACGCCTCTATGTTGTTCTATACTGGCGAAGAATATGTGCCTTTGAAGTCTGTAAGTGCAGGCATGTCCTTTTCAGAAATGGCTAAACAGAATGGTTTTGCAGATGGAGATATTTTGTTGCAAGCTGACGGTTCGCCCTTGCTTCGATTAGATGAAGAGAATTTTCGTAAGATATTAAATGCTGAAACAGTGCTTGTAAAAAGAGCAAACGAAGAGCATACCATTGTATTGCCAACGGATTTTGCACAGCAAGTAATAGCTTCTAGAGAGGGGTTTACGTTTTACCGCATACCCTTTGTTGTAAAAGAAGTAATGCCCAATACGCCAGCACAAGCAGCCTTTTTGCAAGCAGGCGATAGCATTGTGTCGCTCAATGATACGATTTTACTTACGCAAGAGGAATTTGCTAGTCAATTTGCGAACTTCCAAAATCAGCCCATCTTGTTGGGCTTATATCGCAATGGAGAGTTGACATCAACGACAATTACACCTGATTCTGCGGGTAAAATAGGGGTGTATGTTACCCCATTTTACGAAATATACCCAACGGAAAAGATAAACTACAGTATTTTGCAGGCGATACCAGCAGGTATTCACAAAGGAACAAAAAAATTCACAGGCTATGCGAGTGATATGAAATTTATCTTATCTAAAGAAGGTGCTGAAAGTATAGGCGGATTTGGAAGCATATCTCAGTTGTTTCCCACTTCTTTTTCGTGGCTAGTTTTCTTTGAAATTACAGCTTACTTATCAGTTATATTGGCCTTTATGAATATTTTGCCTATTCCAGCATTAGATGGAGGACATATTATGTTCTTAACGTACGAGATAGTTATGCGTAAAAAAGTAAGTACGCAAGCCATGATGAATGCTCAGAAATTTGGTTTATTACTGCTGTTATTTTTGCTTTTGTATGCCAATGGAATGGATGTAATTCGTGCTTTTTTTAGCTAGTTTGCTTCGCCACTATTACGGTTGACACACTAGTTTTCCGAAGAATTGCGGTAGATGAAAATTCGGTTTTTCGTACTCTATCGCTTTCCACGATACGTAATGTGGCACATCTAATTTATTCCCACATTTATAAAAATTACCCCAAATCTCTTGCTTATTCCAGTTGGGATTATTAAAAAGGCTAGCAGGCAAATGTGCGTTTAAAGTCCAATCGCTGTTGTGGATATTTACAGTGTGTCGTAGAGGCAATGAACTTTGTACTGTAATACGCCCCAAATCAGCATCGGAAAGAGTGTGTTTGTAACTACCATCACACGCCCTGTGTGCCACGTGCATAGAACCAACGGCATTAAATTCAAAATTAAAGAAACTCTGTAAGTTGTCGAAAGACACAAAGAATTCTACGCAACTATCTTCACACACAGTACCGTGTAGGCTGGTATGCGTGGCGAGTGTTTGTTGCTCTTGTATAGTAAATTGAAGAAATAATCCAGTAACATTCCAACCAATGTGTACCCTACAATTGGGCAAATATGGGAATTCGGCTTCCCAGTTGAGACAAGATATATGTATCTCATTGGTATTTGGTAGTTGATCAAAAGCCTGACTAATAGAAAGATGAGATTCAATCTTTCCTATCAAAAAGGGAGTATTCTCTATCATATGTGTAGTAAAGAAAGGCTATTTTTTCTTTTTCCTATTGGCTATTTTATCCCCTTTGGTTAGAGGTTTCTTGTATTTTTTTGCCAATTCTCTACGGTACGAACCACCTAAGTTTACTTTTGAGTTTTTCTCACTTTTTTTGTGAAAAGCAGGATTTGGTTTGTCTATTGATTTCGTTTTCTGGTAGAGTGTATTTTCTTCTACAGGCCGTTCCTCTGGCGTTAAGAGTTTCGATAAGGTAACGGCATCAGGAAATTCAATTTGAGTAATTTTCATTTGCATTAATTGCTCAATCGCTTCTTTAGCGGTTTGCTCTTGTTCGGTATAAAAGAGAATAGATTTTCCTTTCTTTTCCGCTCTACCTGTTCTGCCAATGCGGTGAATATAGTTTTCTGGGAAACGAGGCGTATCAAAATTGATCACGTGCGATAATTTATCTAAATCCAAACCACGGGCCATTACATCGGTGGCAATCATAATACGAAATTCTCCCTGATCGAATTGTTCTAGCGAACGCAAGCGGTAGTTTTGACTTTTGTTCGAGTGCATTACGCAGACTTCTTCGCCCCAAGCCTCTTCCATTACTCTAAATAGCCTATCGGCAGAATTTTTGTTGTCCACAAAAACCAATACTTTGTGGAATTCTTTACGGTCTTCAATTAAGTGTGCCAATAAATTGGCTTTGGTATAAAAGTTCTTAACCAAATAGCACGATTGTGCAATGTTTTCTAGCGGTGTACCGCTCAAAGCTACTGTTATGCGTGCAGGAACGGTAAAGCTATCTTCAATCAATACATCTACATCAGTGGTCATCGTTGCCGAAAACATAATATTCTGACGGCGTTGAGGCATTAATTCGAATAGATTTGCTAATTGTGGACGGAATCCTAAATCAAGCATTACATCTACTTCGTCGATTACGAGTTTGCTAAGCGATTTGAGTTGAATGGCACGTATCATTACCAAATCGTACAATCTACCAGGCGTTGCAACCACAATATCTGTACCTTGAGCGGCTGCTTGTTGTTGCTTGCCCATATTTACTCCTCCATACACTCCAAGTACACGTATATTCATGTATTTTGTAATTTCGGTAATGGTATCCACAAGTTGCACCACAAGTTCACGTGTAGGTACCAAAATGAGTACACGAGGATTGAGTTGCTTTGAAAACCCTAAGTCACGCAATATTGGCAACAAGTAGGCAAGGGTTTTACCTGTACCCGTTTGTGCAATACCCACGATGTCTTTTCCTGAGCGAATTACTGAAAAAGCGTCTTGTTGTATCTGTGTGGGACGTTCTAATCCCATATCAGCTATGGCATTACGTAAGGGGTTAGAAAGGTCTAGTTCGTCGAAGGTATTCATGCCTAAAGGGTAGATAAAGAAAATTAATGCAACAAAAGTACAAAAAATAATTGAGCCACCACGCATAGCGGGTTTGATAGCTTGTGTAGTGAGTATATAAAAATCTATAATCGGAGCGTTTTATGCTGGGATTATAGATTTTATTTATGGAGAAATATTTTTTGCAAAATGATATTCGGTTCTTTCTAATTCCCCCTATAAGTTGAATAGCCATAGGCAGAAAGCGTGATAGGAACGTGGTAATGTTGCCCATCGGCAATTTCGAATACTACTGTGATAAAAGGATAGAAACTTTCTGTGTTGCTCTGTTCAAAATAGGGAGCGGTAAAGTAGGTAAGTTTGTAGATACCCGTATTGTCTTTTTCTGAGGGGAGAAAATCGCTTATTCGTCCGTTGCTATCGGTTATCTTTTCATCTATAACCGACCATATCTTGCTTTGTTCGTTGAGTTTTTCTAATGTGATATTTATGCCAACGGCAGGTTTTCCTTTCGAGACGTCTAAAATATGGCTAGAAAGTTGGTACTCGTATTTTTGAGCAAAACTCATAGTGGCAATTAGGGAAAAAATGAGTGCGAATAGTGATTTTTTCATCGTTGTATGTGTTTGTAATTTTTAAATGTAATGTCCTTTTTGGTAATAATTTCAAAAGTACAACTTTTTGCTAAATAATAGGCAATACGTTTTTGTTTTTTTAAGAAGTGGATATGTTGCCAGGGGAGAAGAGAAGGTTTGTGTAGATATATTATTTGCTCGTTTTTTTGTGTATAAGAATTGGAATCCTTGGGGCATTATAATTCCAGTTCTTCCAGTGAATAAAGAGCCTAACAACCTTGTCCGAAATTAAATTTTGCAAAAAGGAGAAAAATGTGCTTACGCAGGTTTGTGTACTTTTGCGATGAGGAGATTCGCTATTCGAGAGGTAACAGATTTGATTTCGCTAGCATGTTTCGATACAAGGCTGGTGATGCCTACTTGGATTAAAGTACCCATAAATATTTTTAAAGGATTGTGTGTAGATCCAAAAATGACCTTTTTAGAAAGATAACCTGATAATAGACTTATTGAAGAGTCGAGTAAACCTCCTTTCACATCAGACATGTCCGTTGCTTCATCAAGAAAGTTTTTAATCATATTGATGGGTTTTAGACTTTCGTATGTTTCTTTCACTTGGTTCTTCAAGATAGTCTTTTCGCTTTCTTTTTGTATTTCAAGCAATAGAATTGACTCTTGTAGGTCAGCTATGGATTGTATTGTTTTCATACTGAATTATTTAAATAATTGTGAGACGATGGAGTTGCTAATACGTCTTTTAATGGATTTGTGTAGAAAGAAGTAAAGAATTACGCCAACAAGAGCATAAAATCCTGCAACACAAAAGAATCCGTAATACATACGACCCAGTAATTCGCCTAGCCAAAGTGCAATACCAATATTCAGTATAAAGATAAAGATAGACAAAATAATCAACACGATACCACGAGAAATAAACGCAGAAATGATTTCCGTAGCGTTATTTATTAGTTTTAGTTTAAATAACTCAAAACTCGTTTTAG
>JAGNUZ010000005.1 GCA_017986765.1 Paludibacteraceae bacterium
CATGCAAAGCGATAGGTGGCAAATTCATTTCGAGTATGCCCATGTCTTGAATAATGACAGCATCGGCATGAATAGCATATAAAGAGCGAATGAGGGTTTCCGCTTCTGCCAATTCCTCGTCTTTGATGATGGTGTTTAGTGCAACATATACTTTTGCCTTATAGAGATGAGCGAATGCAATGAGTTCGGCAATATCCTCTAGTGAATTGCCCGCAGCCGAACGTGCACCAAATTTGGGAGCACCAATATATACAGCATCAGCACCATGAACGATAGCCTCCATGCCATACTCCTTGTTCTTAGCGGGAGCAAGAAGTTCAATTGTACGCATTTCTATTCAATTTTGTTGATATCGTAAGGTGTCTCTTGATATACAAAGTAATTTAACCAGTTGGTAAAAAATAAGTTGCCATGGCTACGCCAATGTACTACTGGCGGATTTTTCGGATCATCATTCAAATAATAATTTTTCGGTGGATCTATCTCTAAACCTTTTTCAAGGTCTCTTTTGTATTCTGTATCTAAGGTATTAGGCGAATATTCCGAATGCCCTGTAACAAAAAATTCTCGTCCGTTGCGTGCCATTACCATATATACTCCTGCATCTTTTGATTCGGATAAGAGTGTAAGAGCAGTATTTTTCTTAATATCTTCGGCTCTCACTTCCGTATGGCGACTATGAGGCACCAAAAATGTATCATCAAAACCACGAAAAATAGGATTGAGTTTATCCGAAGCCGTATGTTCAAATATGCCAAATACCTTTTTATCCATTTCGTATTTTGGAATACCATAATGGTGATACAAGCCCGCTTGTGCAGCCCAACAAATAAATAAGGTGGAGGTAACGTGTGTTTTTGCCCAATCCAAGATGCTCGTCATTTCTTCCCAGTAATTTACCTCTTCAAATGGCATTAATTCTACGGGAGCACCTGTGATAATCATACCATCATATTTGTCTTTTTTGATGTCATCAAAGGTTTTGTAAAATGCTGTCAAATGTTCGATAGACGTATTTTTAGGTGTATGAGTAGTGATTTGCAAAAAATCAATTTCTATTTGCAAAGGACTGTTTGATAACAACCGAATTAAGTCCGTTTCTGTTGTTATTTTAATGGGCATCAGGTTGAGAATTACAATTCTTAGAGGTCTAATCTCCTGACTAGATGCCTGTTCATTGTCCATTACAAATATATTTTCAGCTTTCAATGTTTTGATTGCTGGTAATTTTTTTGGAATATTTAATGGCATAATGGGGTGCTTTTTTTAAATAAAGAAAAATCAAATTACCTTTGCGAGTGCTTGCTCAATATCTGCAAGAATATCGCTTATATCTTCAATGCCTACAGAAAGTCGAATCAAGTCGGGTGGTATGCCTGCTTGGGTTAATTGGTCATTGGAAAGTTGTCTGTGGGTATGACTAGCAGGGTGCAATACACACGAACGAGCATCCGCCACGTGTGTTACTATGGCTACGAGTTGCAGACTGTCCATAAAGTTTATAGAGGCATCTCTTCCCGCTTTTAGACCGAAGGACAATACACCGCATGATCCGTTAGGTAAGTATTTTTTCGCTAACTGATGGTATTTATTTGATGGTAATCCACTGTAATTCACCCAAGCCACTTTCTCATGTTTGTCTAAATATTCTGCTACTTTTTGTGCATTTTCGCAATGTCGTGCTACACGTAAGTGCAATGTTTCTAATCCGATATTTACCAAAAAGGCATTTTGTGGCGATTGGCACGATCCTAAATCACGCATTAACTGAACAACAGCCTTTGTGATATACGCACCTTTGCCAAATGCTTTGGTATAAATTAAACCATGGTATGAGTCGTCTGGTTGGGTTAATCCAGGAAATTTGTCTGCATTCGCATCCCAATCAAAGTTTCCGCTGTCTACAATAACACCACCCACTGCCGTAGCATGTCCGTCCATGTATTTGGTGGTAGAATGAATGATAATGTCTGCTCCCCATTCAAAAGGACGGCAATTAATAGGTGTAGCAAAAGTATTATCAATAATCAAGGGGACACGCCGTGCATGTGCTATGCGTACAAATTTCTCAATGTCCAATATAGCATGAGCAGGATTCGCTATCGTTTCGGCAAATAATGCTTTGGTATTTGGCTTAAAAGCCTTAGCTATTTCTTCTTCATTGCTTTCTAAATCGACAAAAGTAACCTCAATGCCCATACGTTTGAGCGTAACTGCAAACAAATTATAGGTGCCACCATAGATACTGGATGTGGATACAAAATGGTCGCCAACGGAGCAGATATTTGTGATTGCGAAGAATGAAGCAGCTTGCCCTGAGGATGTTAGCATGCCCGCTACACCTCCTTCTAAGGCTGTGATTTTAGCAGCTACTGCATCGTTGGTTGGGTTTTGTAAGCGAGTATAAAAATAACCGCTTTCTTCCAAGTCAAAGAGCTTACCCATTTGTTCGCTCGTTTCGTATTTAAAAGTAGTACTTTGTATGATAGGCAATACACGCGATTCGCCTTTTTTTGGAGTCCAGCCTCCTTGTACACATATTGTGCCTAGTTTTGCATTTTCGTTCATTATTTTATAAGGTATAAATCCGATTTTTACTGATTAATTGTTCCTAAAATTCCCAATGCTTTTTCTTCGTCTTCTTCGAAAACATGTAATTTAACGCCACCCATTGGTGATGAAAACATGGGGTATAAATTTACGATGGACTCATCGCTCAAAAAGCAAGGTATGTCTGCACTTTCAAGTAATTGTTTTTCTAGGTGTGCGATAGCTTGATTGTCGTACGACTTTAGAATAATGGTTTTTTTATTATCGTTAGTCAATCCTTCGTTCATTAAATAGTCTTTAAACATCGCAAATTCTTTGCTCATGCTTACTGCCTTCTTTTTCCCTTTCATAAATACCTGTAATTTTTCAGGAATCACGACTTCTTCTTCGATAATACCCTCTACTGTTTGTAAGAACTTAGCAGGATGAGCCGTTTCTAGAAAGACTCCATTTTCAGTATCTTTCAAATTTTCTTTTAATGCTCTATATGCACAAGCACCGTGCGGGTCGAGTAGGTAGTCGTTTTGTTGGTAGCATTTTTTTAGTGTGCTAGTAATTTGTTCGTCTGTATAGCTTGTGCCGCTAATTTCTTGGCTAATAGCTGAATGAGAATTTTCGTATAAATCCAATATGCGAGCAAAATTGCTTGGGTCGCCCACATCCATCGCATTGGCAATGGTAGAAATGGATGGTCTTGGTGTGTATATACCTGTTTGTAAATATTGAAAGAATATATCGTTGCGATTATTTGCAGCAATGAAGCGTTTGATAGGTAGTCCCATTTTTTTAGCAAACAAACCCGCTGTGATGTTTCCAAAATTACCACTTGGTACGGATATCACCATCTCGTCGGCTTTGCCCATTTTTTTCAATTGAGCATAAGCGTAAAAATAGTAAAATGCTTGTGGTAAGAATCGAGCTACGTTGATGGAGTTTGCCGAAGTTAATTTAAGCGTAGCATTTAATTCGTTATCCATAAAGGCATTTTTCACAAGAGCCTGACAGTCATCGAATGTACCATCTACCTCCAAAGCAGTAATGTTTTGTCCTAAAGTAGTAAATTGACATTCCTGAATAGGACTTACAAGTCCCTTAGGATAAAGCACATATACATGAATTCCTTGCACACCTAAAAAACCATTAGCAACAGCACTCCCTGTATCACCAGAAGTGGCAACTAGAACTTTTACGCTTTTCTCGCCTTCTTTTTGAATAAAATAGCCTAATAATCTCGACATAAAACGAGCCCCCACGTCCTTGAACGCCATCGTTGGTCCGTGGTACAATTCCAAGCTATAAATGTTTTCTGTAACAGGTACAAGCGGTACTTCAAAGTTAAGTGTTTCATATACAATTTCTTGTAAGGCTTCTTTCTCGATATCTTCGCCAAAAAATGCATCAGCTACGACATAAGCCATTTCTTGAAAGCTCATGTTTTCAATATTATCAAAAAACGCCTTCGGTAATTTCTTGATATTTTCAGGCATAAACAAGCCTTTGTCTTCAGCCAATCCTTTTACTACTGCTTTTTGCAAAGAAGCTATAGGTGCATTTTTATTTGTGCTATAATAATTCATGGTTGTAATATTATGTTATTGTTGTAATAATAATTGCATAAATTCTTGTTCTCGTATTTCGCCAAATCCACCTTCGCGAGCAGCAAATTCGTCATATACTTTTACATTATCTCTTTTTCCATTGGGAGAGTAAATAATGAATGGTATAGGGTCGGTTGTATGCGTTTTGGTAGCACAAGGAGTAGGATGATCGGGCAAAATGGCAATGCACACAGGCTCTGACCACGAACTTACTTCTTCTAAAATAGGTTTCACGATGCGATAATCTAGGTATTCTATTGTTTTTACTTTCAAATTTACATCCCCTTCGTGTCCAGCCTCGTCGCTTGCTTCTATGTGTAAATACACAAAATCGTCGGTGCGAAGTGCCTCAATAGCTGCTTGTGCTTTTCCTTCGTAATTGGTGTCGTATAAGCCAGTTGCACCTTCTACCATAATCACCTTAAGACCTGCATATACACCAATGCCTCGTATTAAATCAACGGCTGAAATAACCGAACCTTGTTGCAATCCGTACAATTCTTTGAGCGTTTTCATTTTAGGCTTATAGCCTGGCGACCACATCCAAATACTGTTGGCTTTGTCTTTGCCCGCAGCTGCTCGTTTAACGTTGATAGGATGGTTCTCCAAAATAGCTTGCGATTTTAAGATCAGTTCGTTTAGCAAATCTGCCGTAGCTTTTCCTTCGTCGTTTTTTGCTGTAACCATTACATCTGCAAAAGGAGTGCCTGGTACATCATGAGGAGGCGTGCACGTAATATCTTTGCTTGCTCTTTTTATTTTTATCAAATGACGATAAGATACGCCTGCAAAAAAATGCACTATATCGGTACCCAATTCTTTTTCTAAATCATTGATTAAAACGGTAGCCTCTTCGTTGCTAATGTGTCCAGCCGAATGGTTTTTAATAATACCGTTTTCAATGCATATTAAATTACACCGCATTGCCACTTCGTTAGGTTCGATGTCAACACCCATACTTGCGGCTTCTAATGATCCTCTACCTTCAAATACGTCTGCAACTTTATAACCCAATACGCTTAAATTGGCAATTTCACTCCCTGGTAAAAATCCAGGAGGAATGGTGTGCAACATACCGCTACAACCCAATTCTGCCACTTTGTCGATATGTGGTGTCTGTGCATATTGTAGGCAGGTTTTGTTTCCTAATGCAGCTATTGGCTCGTCTGCCATGCCATCCCCTAATATGATTATATATTTCATGTGTTCTGTGTTTTGTTCTTATTCTTGTTCATCTTGTTTGTTTGCCTCCACCCATTCTGCAAAAAATGCAGGAAGAACGGATTCAATACGTGATAGCGTTTCATCTATTGTTAAATGACTTTCGCCTCCTGATGCATTCAGATGTCCGCCACCATTGAAGTAACGACTAGCAAATGTATTTGTCGGAAAATTGCCTTGCGAACGGAAAGACATTTTTACATAATCTGTATCTTCTTTTACGAAAATAGAAAAGTGAATGTCTTTTATCGACAATGGCAAATTGACAAATCCTTCGCTATCGCCTTTTTTGTGGTTATATTTTACTTGTACTTCCTGAGTAAGAGCGATGATAGCTGTTTGATATTCAGGATACAATTTCATTTTTTGAGATAATAAGTAGCCCATTAATTGCATGCGGTTTACAGAGTTCGTGTTGTATAAATCTTTGTACAACTTATCTTTATCGACTCCTTTTTTTATCAATTCGGCTACAATGGTATAGATTTCAGGGCTGTTTGAGTTGTACGATAATGCACCCGTATCAGTAAGAATACCTGTGCAGATACATTCTGCTGATGGTAAATTCATTTCCGTAAAAGACCCCATGCGGCAGATTAAGCGAAAAATTAATTCGCTCGTCGAAGCAATTTCAGGATGCGACATGGTAATATTTGCAAATGTATCTGGGAAAGGATGATGGTCTATAAGTATTTTGGCGGCCTTGCTTTTTCCTATTATTTCGCCCAAATCACCCGTTCGTTTGAGTTGATTGAAATCCAAACAAAAAATCAAATTAGCAGTTTCTATTAAATCAATAGCTTCGTCTTGATAATCTTCGTAAATTAAAATATCGCCACTATTGGGTAAAAAAGAAAGAAAACTTGGAAATGCATTGGGCATTATAACACGAGTCTGTTTTCCTTGCGAAAATAAGAAATGATACAAGCCTAGCGAACTGCCTAAGGCATCACCATCAGGATTAATATGCGAAATAATCACAATATTGTCGGCTTTGTCAATCGCTTTTTGTGTAAGGTGAATACTTTCTTCGGGTATAATTTTTGATATCATAATAGTCTTTTATATAAATATACTGCAAAAATAGCAATACTTTGTTATAATGAGTGTATAAACGCACCATTTTCGTACAATGAGTGGCATTTAATCTCCTCATTGTTACACTCTAATTGGATTTTTTGTAATCGTTTTCCCTTTATATGCTCTCCTAGTATTAGCTGTTCGGGTGCAAATATTTTGGTGATTTCTGAAATAGAATAGAAATTTGGAGAGTAAATAAATAAAAATGTAATCGGTATCTTGTCAGATTTTTCTTGCCATTTTGCTCTATGTTGATACACGAAATACGTGTGATTTCCAACAACGCCAAAATGATTTTCAGGTGAAGTATTTTCGATAATTGGTTCATTGATTTTTCGCTTTTTTACCACTATTTTGTACGCATTTGCAATGCTTTCTATTCGACTGGTATCGGTAAAAAAGCTATTTTCTTCTCCATCAATTCGATGTAAATTAAATGTGGCAGGAGCATCTTGTGATACGTACACAATCAATTTTTTATCTTGCAAAATAGCATAGTGATTCCAATTTGCTACACCCAAAGAGATAAGCAAGATGATGCCAATGGCAAATATATATGAAGGACGTTTTTGTTGTGCATACACCATGCCGAGTAGGATAATTAGTCCAAGCATAAAGGTAGCCCACAAGGGTATCCAAATGTCTGTAATGCTTGCCATTGGAAGTTGTTCGATAGCTTTAACTCCAAGTAGAACAATATGCACGCTTTGCTTTAATACCCAAGCCACCAGCGCTCCCACCGCCTGCCAATGAGCAGTAAGCAATAAAATCATTGAGAGGTAGATAATTAGCGTTGCTGCTGGGATAACTAATAAATTTGTGAGCAAAAAATAGCTAGGAAACGCATGGAAATAATATAAACTGATAGGAGCTGTCCCAATTTGTGCCGCAATAGAAACGGTCGTTAAACTCCATAGCCATTGTACCCAGTTTTGCTTTGGAGATAGTAGTCGGTTAATACGTGGCTGAAAATACAAAATACTCAATACCGCCATGTAACTAAGTTGAAACCCAACATCAAAGAGATAAAAAGGATTGTATAGTAACATACAGAAAGCACTGAAAAAGACCGCATTGTAGGTCGCAGACTTGCGGTTAAGTATTTCGCTACCGCAAATAAGGGATATCATAATGCCTGCACGAACGACAGAAGGCGGTAAACCACAGACAAATGCATATATCCAAATGCTAAGGAGTATGAGCATTTGTTTGAAGATGAAAGAAGAGCGATGTCGGTTAAGAAATCCGAGAAAAAAACTCATGGCAATGTAAATGATACCTACGTGCAATCCGCTAACTGCTAATACGTGTGAGCCACCCGTGGCAGAAAAACTTTGCTTCGTTTCTTTGCTTAACCCCTCTTTATATCCTACGGTTAAGGCTGCTACTATGCCAAATTCATTGTCGGTAATGCCGTATTCTTTGTATAAGGCTAATAGTTTTGCACGGGTATTTTTTGCTGTCTTTCTTAGCGAAAAAGAAGAGGGAATTTCTGTTTTTTGCCATTTGCTTGAAGTGACGTATGCCGTCGCTACTATTCCTTTTCGTTGTAAAAATTGAGCATAATTAAATTCATGCGGATTGCCAGATGTTTTAGGGTGTTCTAGTTTTACATGCACAAGTATTTTATCGCCATACTCTGTAGCCAAGGCGGCACTGTCTTTTTGTAAATATAAAATAGCTTGTATGGGATTTGTACTAGAGTCTGTCGCTTGTAAAGAGATAACTACCATCACTGATTTGTTTTTTTCAATGGGCGATTCTATAATATTGCCAATGTAGCTTTTTTGCTCAATAGGTAGGGTGGTAATTGTTTGTTGTTGCGTATGCTGAAACAAGAGAAATCCGCTTCCGAAGAAGATTCCCATAATGGCTATTCCATCTATCCATCGATAGTTATATGATTTACTTGTGTCTTTTTTGATGTAAAAAGAGACAATGAGTGCAAGAATTGCTAGTGCGAGGATAGCAAATCCGACCAGATACATAACGGGACATAAAAACCCAGCTATAATACCAAGAATAAAAGAAAGGCTAAGTCGTAAAAAAGGAATTTGATGTAGAAAAGGTACAGATGACATCTCTTAGCCTCAAAGTTTTTTGAGTGCAGAGATAGTTTGTGCAGGGTTCTCCGAAGAAAAAACAAAACTTCCAGCAACTAGCACATCAGCTCCTTGTTCTACCAATTGTTTGCCAGTAGATAAATTTACACCTCCATCAATTTCGATTAAAGCTTTGGAATGCTTTTTTTCGATAAGTTCTTTGAGTTCGGCTGTTTTTTGGAGGGTGTTTGTAATAAATTTTTGACCACCATAACCTGGATTCACCGACATTAATAGCACCATGTCCAAATCTTGTATAATGTCGTGCAAGAAACTGACAGGTGTGTGTGGATTTAGGGTAACGGCAGCTTTCATACCCGCAGCTTTTATTTTTTGAATAGTCCGGTGCAAATGCGTACACGCTTCATAATGCACATTGAGCATATATGTGCCAAGATTTGCAAAATCCGTGATAAATTTATCAGGTTCTACAATCATTAAATGTACATCGAGGGGTTTCTTGCAAGTATCTTTAATGGATTCGATAATCGGGAACCCAAAAGAAATGTTGGGTACAAATACACCATCCATAATATCCAAGTGCAACCAGTCGGAATCACTTTGATTAATCATTTCAATGTCTTTTTGCAAATTTGCAAAATTAGCTGACAGTAGCGATGGGGCAATAAGTGTACTCATAGCGTATGTATTTTACACTACAAAAGTAAAGAAAATTGTTGACAAGCAGGCTGTTTTTCAGCGGTCAGTTTAAAAATATCTCGAAAATGGTGTTGTTATCTGTTTTTCCCACATGATAACATGCTGCAAACATCAATAGCTTGTTGATAGTTTCTGCTTTTGGTTGCATCATTTCGGATTCTAAACTGGCTCTTTGGGCTTGTATTTGTGGTGTAGAGTGATTCATAGGCATATTTTAGTGTAAAAAGTTTCTACACATAAAACGGACCCATTCGTCATTTATTGTATAATCTGCATTTCTTTTATCACAAAGAAAATACAATGTGTTTTTCTTCTGCTAATTTGCGCATGTTGAGTATGGCATATCTCATTCTTCCGAGTGATGTATTGATGCTTACTCCAGTTTTTTCTGAAATATCTTTAAAGCTTAAATCATCGTAAAAACGCATACGTACGATTTCTTTTTGATTATCAGGAAGCATGTTTATAAGTGATAGAATTTCATTTGATGTTTGTTCTTCAATCATCGAATCCTCTACATTGGTATCGCTCAAAGTTGAAGAATTCAGTATATTGTAGTCTGGATTGTCTGCCGAAACGATCGTATTTGTTTGCTTGCATCGAAGGAAATCAATGCTCAAATTATGAGCAATACGCATCGCCCAACTGCCAAATTTACCTGTGGCTGTATAGTTTTGTTTGCGGATAGAGGTGATGACCTTAATAAAGGTTTCTTGGAAAATATCGTCGCTTACATCGTGGTCACGCACCATATTGAATATATGTGCGTAAACTTTGTTTTTATGACGAAGGAGAAGGGTCTCGAAAGCTCCATTATTGCCACCTAAATACAACTCAACTAACTCATCGTCAGTAAGTTTTTTTAGTAGTTCCATTACTTTTTAATTTTAGTTATTCTAGAGTATAATAGGCAATAGGCTTTCGATTTTAAGAGTTAATACGCTACAAATAAAAACATAATAAACAACATTTCAAAATAAAAGTGAATTTTTAACATATTTTTCTGTCAAAATACCCTTACAGAAGAACTGTAATGGGTAGCTGATTTAGACAAATAACTGGTTTATAATGGATTGATATCTTTCCATTATTACGTTTCGTTTTACTTTTAAAGTAGGGGTTAGAATGCCATTTTGCTGTGTCCACTCATCGGAAACGAGTTCGAACTTGCGTATTTGTTCTGTATCTCCAAAAAAAGCATTGTATTTTTTCACTTCTTTTTTAAAGCGTGTTTTCACAAGCTCATTTTTCACCATTTCTTCATTGGTGGTGTAGGGGATTTTGTATTTCGAACACCATAATTTTAAGAAAGCAAAATCGGGAATGAGAATGGCGGCTGCAAACTTTTGGTTTTCGCCCACTACCACTATGTTTTCTATAAAAGGAGATTGTACAAATTTTTCTTCAATTAAAAAAGAGTTTACATATTTGCCAAAAGAGGTTTTGAAAATATTTTTTAATCGTCCAGTAATCATAAGCTGTCCAAGTGGGGTAAATTTGCCCGTATCACCCGTATGAAACCAACCGTCTTCATCAATCGTCTCTTTCGTTAATTGCTCATCTTTGTAATAGCCAAGCATCACATTGTGCCCTCTACATACAATTTCGTTGGTTACAGGCAGTATTTTTATTTCTACGCCTTCAAGAGGAAATCCCACCGTACCTGCACATCTACCGTGTTTCTTTCTAGAACTAACCGCAATTACTGGCGATGTTTCTGTTAAGCCATATCCTTCGAATACTGGCATTCCGATAGCGGAGAAAAAACTGGCTAAACGCTTCTGTATAGCTGCACCACCCGAAACAACAATATCAAAATTGCCTCCAATGGCTTTTCTCCATTTACTGTATATGAGTTTGTCGGCTATTTTATGTTTTAGATTGTAATAGGCAGAACGTTCTTCTATATTGTACTCAAACGCTACATTTATTGCCCAGAAATAGAGTTTTTGTTGTAAATAAGGCAATTTGCGACCAGCACTTTCTAATTTGTCGAATATTTTCTCCAACATGCGTGGTACGCACGTCATCATAGTTGGGTTTATCTCTTTGATATTTTCAGAGATAGTAGCTAAACTTTCAGCATAATATACAGACATGCCTAGGTATTGATACAAGTACACAATCATTTTTTCGTAAGCATGGCAAATAGGCAAAAAGCTAAAGCCGATATCGCTCCATTTTGCAGGCGTGTCTTGCAGCATTTTTAGTTGCATGGTAATGTTGCTGTGGCTGAGCATTACTCCTTTAGGATTGCCCGTAGTGCCAGAGGTGTAAATCATACATGCTACGTCTTGAGATGTAATACCCGCTTTTATGGCATTGATTTTATCCATATCAAGGTGCTCTTCTCCCAAACTAAGAAGTTGCTCAAAGTATTGAAAGCGTCCTCTATTAATAAAAGTGTAAATACCTTTCAGCGAAGGCACGTCAGGCACAACATGTTCAATTTTGCGGAGTAACTCTTCTCCTTCTAAAAAGATGTAGCTAATCTCTGCATGGTTCAGTATATAGCGATAATCAGATTCGCTTATCGTTGGGTAAATGGGGACAAGAATTGCTCCTATTTGCATAGCAGCCATATCAATAATGTTGTATTCGGCTCTGTTTGAACTTATTACTGCAATTGTATCTCCTTTTTTGACACCTAAGTGCAATAAACCCGCAGATATTAAATTGGTCTGTTTTATGTAATCTGCTAAACTGTATTTTATCCAATTACCATCACTTTTGTGTGCTAAGGCGACTTCTTGATTTGGTTTAATTTCTTGGTAATTATCCAAGATATCAAACAGTCTAGTTATTTCCATGTAATAAAGATATTAAGGTTTTTACTCCTGGCGTAAAGCTTCTGAACCACCGACGATATCTAATAGCTCGTTGGTAATTACTTCTTGTCGTTTTCTGTTGTATTGTTGCGTTATGGTGCGTATTATGTCTTCTGCATTTTCGGTAGCTATCTGCATGGCAGTGGTTCTGGCAGCATGTTCAGAAGTAAAGGTGTCTAGAAAAGCAGCGTATAGTTTTATACGTATTAATTTAGGAGCCAATGTATTGATGAACTCTTCTTTAGAGGGTTCAGCGATATACAGCGACTGTGTCGTTGCTTTTGTATCTTCATCTGCTGTAATAGATGTTGACAAAGGGAGTAGCACTTCGGAGGTTGGAATTTGATAGCCCGCATTTTTGTAATGGTTATAGACTAATTGTACGCAATCAATTTCTTTTGATAAAAATAAGCCTGTGAGCATATCAGCAACTTCAGCTATGGTATCAAATGTAGGGGTGTCATACAATTGGCTATAATCGGCTCGTATAGTATAATCGGCTTTTTTCAAATAGTCGGTTATTTTTTTGCCTACAGTATAGATGTAGATATTCTCTTTGCCTAATGGATCGTATTGATTGATTACCTCAATAGCAAGCTTGCTTATATTTGTATTAAATGTGCCACAAAGCCCAGAATTAGACGAAAAACAAACAATCGCAACCTTTTTTATTGGTCGCTGTTCTGCTACTGGAATATACAATTCTTCGTCTAACGAATGCATGTAATTGGCTAGGCTGTCGCTAAATGTATTTTTGTATGGCAAGAAAGAAAGGCATAAATTTTCTGTTTTGTGCAATTTAGATGCCGAAACCATTTTCATAGCACTCGTAATCTTTTTTGTCGATTTGACAGAAATAATACGTGCTCTTATGTCTTTTAATGATGCCATTGTTGCTTTATGTCTGTATTCTTATTTTTCAGTATATTGATTGCTAAGAGCAAAAGCTACTTGTTTGATAATAGCGATTACCTCGTCTGATAGATTTCCATTTTTCAACTCGTCAAGTACATCTTCTTGGTGTTTGGCTTGTAGTATTTGTAGGAAATTTTTTTCATATTCCGTTACTTTATTAACAGGCACATGGCACAAATAACCCCTTGTTCCGCAAAGAAGAATGGCAATCTGTTGCTCAACAGGCATGGGTTGATGTAGTTTTTGTTTTAATATTTCTACGTTTTTACTACCCTTATTCAACACCATTTTTGTCCCCGTATCAAGTTCAGCACCAAATTTCGAGAAGGCTTCTAGTTCTCGGTATTGAGCTTGATCTAATTTAAGCGTACCAGCTACTTTTTTCATTGCCTTGATTTGAGCATTTCCACCTACGCGCGAAACAGATATACCCACGTTGATAGCGGGACGAATACCCGCATTGAACAGGCTTGTTTCCAAGAAAATCTGTCCATCTGTAATCGAAATTACATTCGTTGGGATAAAAGCCGAAACGTCTCCTTCTCGTGTCTCAATAATAGGAAGAGCTGTAATTGATCCCCCGCCTTTTACTAGATGTTTGATAGAGTCCGGCAGGTCGTTCATGCTTTGTGCAACACTGTCGTTTTTGATAATCTTAGCCGCACGTTCTAATAGGCGTGAGTGCAAGTAAAAAATATCTCCTGGGTATGCCTCGCGTCCTGGTGGACGTCTAAGTATTAGGGAAACCTCACGGTAAGAAACTGCTTGTTTCGATAAATCGTCAAAAACAATTAATGCATGACGACCAGAATCTCTAAAATATTCGGCAATAGCCATGCCTGCATAGGGTGCATAAAATTCCATTGCCGCAGGTTCGGAGGCAGTCGAAGAAACCACAATGGTATAATCCATTGCTCCGTGTTCTTCTAGGGTTTTAACAATGCCAGCTATGGTTGAGCCTTTTTGTCCAATACCTACATAGATGCAATAAATGGGGTCGCCTGCTAAAAAGTTGTTGCGTTGGTTTATAATGGTATCAATGGCAATTTCCGTTTTACCAGTTTGTCTGTCGCCAATAATTAATTCGCGTTGACCTCTGCCTATCGGAATCATAGCGTCAATTGCTTTGATTCCTGTTTGCAAGGGTTCGTTTACGGGTTGTCTAAAAATAACCCCAGGAGCTTTTCGTTCCAACGGCATTTCATACAATTCGCCTTCTATCTCTCCTTTCCCATCTATGGCTTGTCCGAGTGTATTTATCACTCTACCCAATAAGCCTTCGCCTGCCATGATAGAGGCGATTTTCCCAGTTCTTTTTACGGTGTCACCTTCTTTAATGCCGTATGTAGGTCCAAGTAAAACAACACCCACATTGTCTTCTTCAAGATTCAGCACCACGCCCTTTGTATCGTTTTCAAACACAACCAACTCATTTGATTGTACTTTGTTTAATCCAAAAACCCGTGCTACGCCATCACTTAATTGTAACACTTTTCCAATTTCTTCAAATTCTAGCTTGTTGCTAAAACCTTCAAGTTCCATTTGCAATAAATTAGAAATTTCACTTGCCTTTATGCCTGCCATGTTGGTTTTTTTTTATCTGTTATTTTACAATACTTTTTTTAGGGTGTTGAGTTTCCCTCGTATACTTGCATCTAGTCGTTGATTGGCAATTTCTAATACAAATCCTCCAATTAAATCAGGATCAATAGAATGATGTATTTCAGTCGTAGCATTAAACGATTTACTTGCAAACTGTTTAATTTGTTCCAGTGTTTTGGTCTCCAATTCTTGTGCACTAATAACATTGCTGATTAAAATATTATGCTCCTTTTCATAAAGCGTTTGATACATCAATGCAATGCGTAGCATAAATAAACTACGTTGTTTATCTACAATAAAATCAATACTTTGAGCACTGTATGTAGAAATATCTTTTCCAATAGCCAATTTAAACAATGCTTTTAACTTTTTCTCTGTCATATCAGGATGAGCAAAAGCCGTTTTAAAACTTTCCGCATAGGTCGTTAGATTTTTCGCAAGCAGAAACATCTCTTGATAGACAAGTTTCTCTACTCCTTTATTTCTTGCAAAATGAAGGATTGCACGAGCATATCTAACCGAAATTTTACCGTCGTTCATCTTAATTATGATTGAGAAGCACTCATATTTTCTAACAAGCGGTCAATATAGGAGGTTTGGTCTCCTTTATTGACCAATTCTTTTTCCAGCACTTTTTCTGCAATGGAGATAGATACTTGTGCCACTTCTTTTCGAATATCAGCCAAGGCTGCATTTTTTTCTTTTTCTATTTGTATGCGGGTATTTGCTACTATGATATCAGCTTCTTTTTGTGCTTGTTTTTTCGCTTCCTCTACAAGTTTCTTTTTTAATTCTTGCGATTCTTTTACAATCGTTAGCTGTTGCTTTTCGGCAGCAATAATAATTTCTTTCCCTTTTTCTTCTATTTTCTCTAATTCATGGTGTGCTTCATTGGCTGCATCAAGTGCTTGCTTAATGTAGGCTTCACGTTCATGAATGGATTTCAATATAATTGGAAATCCAAATTTTGACAGAATAAAAAAGACGATGCCAAAGGCAATGGTCATCCAAATTACCAGTCCCGACTCTGGAAGAAATAAATCCATACGTCTAGTGTATTAAGTAGGTAAAACGCTCTATTGTTATACCGATATTATTGAATTAAAGAAGAATAGCCAACGCACATACAATGATAGCAAACAAGGTTGCGCCCTCAATAAGTGCTGCAGATACAATCATACTAGAGCGAATGTCGCTAGCGGCTTCTGGTTGGCGAGCAATGGCTTCCATCGCCGAACTACCAATTTTACCGATACCTAATCCTGCTCCTACTACAGCTAATGCTGCTCCCAAACTAGCTCCTAATTTTGCCAAAGAAGCTGATGCTACTGCTTGAAGAATAATTGATAATAACATAGTTTTTTATTTTTAAAGTGAATGATTATGAGTTAATGTATTTCTTTTTTAGGATGATGTGGTTCTACTCTCGATAAGCCGATAAAGATGGCCGAAAGGGTAGTGAACACGTATGCTTGTATGAATGCCACTAATAATTCGAGCATAAACATGAATATAGAAAATCCGATGGATATGATGGATACACCAAAACCTACTGATGGATTAATGCTACCAAAGATAAAGATAAGTGCCATTAAAACCAACGCAATCATGTGTCCAGCAAAAATGTTGGCAAACAAACGGACCAACAAGGCAAACGGCTTAGTAAATGTAGAGATTAACTCGATAATTGGCATTAAGGGTAAGGGGAATTTTAGCATCATGGGCACATCTGGCCAAAAAATTTCTCGCCAATATTCGCGCGAAGCAAATATATTTGTAATTAAGTATGTAAATATAGCCAATACCATCGTGATAGCAATGTTGCCCGTAACATTTGCACCAAAAGGAAAAAACGGTATTAACCCCATTAAGTTGGCTATTAGAATAAAGAAGAAAACCGTGAGCAGATAGGGCGAATACCGTGCGTAATCCTTTCCTACGGATGGTTTGATGACATCATTTTGTATAGCTAAAATAATGATTTCTAACAAGTGATTCTTTTTATTTGGTACACTTATTGGATTTTTCTTGTACGAATTAGCAGCAGGCACAACGAGCATAATCAATAGCAGTACTGCCAAAAAAATAGAAAAGACATTCTTTGTAATTGACAAATCAAAGGGTCTATAAATAGTGCCATCAGGCAATGTCTCTACAACTTTTCTTTTATAATCGCCTTTTTCTTGAATGTAAAAGCCCTTGTAGGAGTCGCCGTGGGTGATTTTATACGATGGAAATGCTGTCCATCCTGATTCTTTTCCTTTCACAATTACCAATAGTGGAACTGATATATGAGAGTGTCCAATAGTGGTGATGTGAAAATCATACGCATCAGAAATGTGCCCAAAGATAAATTCATTTGCATCAAATGTTTTTTTCTCCTGCGCATGATCTGCCGCCATCAAATGGGTAGCAGAAAGCAAGAGTAAAAAGCTAATAATTATGTAATGCAAGGTATGTTTATTCATTTATCTTTTTTTTGATAATCTAAAAATATCCATGTTTCAACAAATAAAGAAATCATATACAGTACGCCAAATGTGAGTAAAAAAGTAATGACCGGTACGTTTGTACCAAAAACATAGAGTGCAACGAAAGCAATACACAAGGTCGATTTGGCAAATTTATACAGTATATACCAATTTAATTTCTGCTTTATATGTACAAAACGATGTAACAATTTACAGAAAATAATTTCAATCGATAGAAAAAATAAAGGTACAACGAGAAAGATCGTATTCCAATATTCAGGTAGGAATAGGGTAAAGATTCCCCACAGCAAGACCAATGTCAGCATGGTGGAAAGCAAAATTATGTTGTAGTATTTTTTCATCTTATTGGTTCGAGATTCTGTTTTATTCTGTTAGTTTACTTCTATGCAGATTTTCACTTTATTTTGACTTACTTCCACAAAACCACTCACAATACTCAGTGATAGGTTTGATTTATCTGACTTACTAATGTAGATTTCACCTTTTTGCAACAATGACACTAAGGGTGCATGGTGTTCCAGAATGGTAAATTTCCCCATAGTTCCAGGTAGAGAGACGGCAGTTGCTTTCCCTGAAAAAAGTGTTTTATGTGGTGCGAAAACGTGTATGGTCATTTTTTTTAATTTTCTCCGCTTACAATTCCTTTTCCTTTTTCAATAGCCTCCTCAATGGTTCCTACCAAGTTGAAAGCAGCTTCGGGATATTGATCTACTTCGCCGTCCATAATCATATTGAAACCACGTATAGTTTCTTCAATAGATACAAATACGCCAGGTATGCCTGTAAATTGTTCTGCCACGTGGAAAGGTTGCGACAAGAACCGTTGTACACGTCTTGAACGGTGCACGATTAATTTGTCTTCATCTGATAATTCTTCCATCCCTAAAATGGCAATAATATCTTGCAATTCTTTGTTGCGTTGCAAGAGTTCCACCACACGCAATGCTGTATTATAATGTTTTTTGCCTACTATGTTCGGTTCCAAAATACGTGAAGTAGAATCTAATGGATCTACCGCAGGGTAAATCCCGAGTTCAGCAATTTTACGACTCAATACCGTAGTGGCATCTAAATGCGAGAAGGTAGTTGCTGGAGCAGGGTCAGTTAAATCATCAGCAGGTACATAAATAGCTTGCACAGAAGTAATAGCTCCGTTTTTTGTAGAGGTAATGCGTTCTTGCAACAGACCCATTTCTGAGGCTAATGTTGGTTGATACCCTACGGCAGAGGGCATCCGACCAAGAAGTGCAGACACTTCTGACCCAGCCTGTGTAAATCGAAAAATATTATCAATAAAAAAGAGGATATCTTTTCCTTGTGCGTTATTGGCGTCAGCATCACGGAATGATTCGGCTACCGTTAGTCCCGATAAGGCAACAGCAGCTCTTGCTCCAGGAGGTTCGTTCATTTGTCCGAATACGAGCGTAGCCATAGATGTTTGCAAAGCTTCATGGTCTATTTTGGATAAATCCCAATCGCCAGCTTCCATGCTTTTTTTAAATTCATCGCCGTAGTTGATAACACCCGATTCTATCATTTCTCGCAATAAATCATTGCCTTCACGGGTTCTTTCACCTACACCAGTAAATACCGAATAACCATTGTATCCTTTGGCAATGTTGTGAATAAGCTCCATGATTAACACCGTTTTCCCTACACCTGCTCCACCAAAGAGACCAATTTTTCCTCCCCTTGCATAGGGGGCAAGTAAGTCAACAACTTTAATTCCTGTATATAATACTTCTTTAGTAGTAGTTAAATCTTCGTATTTGGGAGGTTCGCGGTAAATGGGAGATTCGCCTTTGCGGTCAAGATCGCCAATGCCATCAATAGCATCGCCAATTACATTCAGTAAACGTCCTTTAATTTGGCTGCCAACGGGCATACAAATAGGCTTGTGTTTAGGCACAACTTCCATACCTCGCACTAAACCGTCGGTTGAATCCATGGCGATAGTACGTACATGTCTTTCTCCGATATGCTGATGGCATTCTACAATAATGTTTTTTTCTGAAGATTGAAGGATTTCAAGAGCGTCGTGAATTTCTGGGAGAGGGTATCCTCCATCTACAAAATAGACGTCCACAATAGGACCTATTACCTGAGTAATATACGCTTTTGCTGTATTAGCTGACATAGTATTTGTATAAAAAAGGTTAGTGGTTTACAATAAAACCAGCCAAATTTAAGGCAAATAATGAAGAATACCAAGTTTTTAACACTCTTTTTTGCAAAAAAAAAGTAGGATGAAACGTATAGTCCAGACTACCTGAATGTTATATAAAAATAGATGCGAATATGGTTACATTCGGCCGATACACCGAGCAAGGGATTCGTTCCAATGAGGTATCTCGATAGAAAAAGTAGATTTAATTTTGTGCTTGTTTAACACGCTGTAATGTGGACGAGGAGCTTTTGTTGGGTATTCTTTTGATTCAATAGGCAATGTTTTGCATTGTGTAATACCGCTTATTGAATGAATAGCGATGGTGAAATCGTACCAACTGCATACGCCTTCGTTGGAATAATGATAGATACCAGGCGTAAATTGAACTTGGTTTTCGTTTGTTTTTTGCAAGATAGTCAGCATTGTATCTGCTAAATCTGCCGCATAAGTAGGCGTACCTATTTGGTCGAAAATAACATTCAGTTGCGAGCGTTCTGTTCCCAATTTAATCATTGTTTTCACAAAGTTGTTGCCAAAAGTAGAGTATAACCACGATGTGCGAATGACAATAGCTTGTGTACATGCTTGCATCAACAGTTCTTCTCCTTTTAGCTTTGTATTTCCATATACTGATTGAGGATTTGTGGACATATCCTCGGTGTATGGCATGTAATTTGTGCCATCAAACACATAATCGGTGGAGATTTGTATTATTTTGCATCCTCTTTCCTCTGCTACTTCACCTAGATTTTTTACAGCTTCGGCGTTAATGGAATAGCAAAGCGCTTGTTGGTCAGCATCTTCTGCTTTATCCACGGCGGTATAGGCAGCACAATTTAGAATATAATCTACAGCATGCTGCGTGCAATAATCAGTAATAGCTTGTTTGTTGCAGATATCCAATGTGTCCACATCCGTAAAAAGGAAATGAAAGGATGGATATTTATTAGCAATGGATTTAATTTCACTTCCTAATTGTCCATACGAACCGGTTACTAATACATTTTTCATCTTGTTGTTTTTATCAAAATACGAAATTCGTTTTCAATTCGTTAAAAGTCGGATTTTTCGTGTCTTTGTCCGAAATTAATTGTTTATCAGCAGGAATTTTCCAGTCAATATTCAAGGTTGCGTCGTTGTACAATAGACCTCCTTCTTTCGATGGATTGTATAAATTATCACATTTGTACGAAAAAATCGCTGTTTCGCTCAATACAGAAAATCCATGGGCAAAACCTTGTGGTATAAAGAATTGAGTCTTGTTGTCTTCGCTTAATTCAATACCAACCCATTCGCCATAGGTGGGTGAGCCTTGTCGCAAATCTACTGCCACATCATATACGCAACCAACTACCGCAGACACAAGTTTTGCTTGACTCTGAGGGTTTAACTGAAAATGTAAGCCTCTAATTACTCCGTATGAAGATTTTGATAGGTTGTCTTGACAAAAATGATTTTTTATACCTGCAACGTGAAAAGCTTCTTCGTTGTATGTTTCGCAAAAATAACCACGATGGTCGCCAAATACCTTAGGTTGAACAATTAATAAGCCAGGTATCTTTGTTTTAATAATTTCCATAAATTGTAGCGTAAAGAATAACGTTATTTTTGAGTGGCTATTTTTAATAAATATTGACCGTAATAGTTCTTTTTAAGAGGTTCAGCCAATGCAAGTAGTTGTTCTTTGTTGATAAAACCACTTGTGTACGCAATTTCTTCTAAACAAGCAACTTTTAATCCTTGTCTATTTTCGATAGTTGAAATGAAATTAGAAGCCTCCAATAAGCTATCATGAGTGCCCGTGTCAAGCCACGCCATTCCTCTACCCAATAATTGTACTTTAAGGCGTTCTTCTTCGAGGTATATTCTGTTTAAGTCGGTGATTTCTAATTCGCCACGTGCTGATGGTTTTAAGGCTTTCGCTTTTTCAACTACATCATTGCTGTAAAAGTACAACCCAGTAACGGCATAATTAGATTTTGGCACCTCAGGTTTTTCTTCTAAAGTTAAGACTTTTCCGTCAGCGTCAAATTCAGCTACTCCATAGCGTTCAGGGTCATTTACATAATATCCAAATACGACAGCACCATCTTCGAGGGTAGCTGCTTGTTTTAATTGTGAAGAGAAATTGTAGCCATAAAAAATATTATCGCCCAATACCATACACACAGAATCAGTGCCAATAAACTCTTCGCCAATAATAAAAGCTTGTGCTAACCCGTCGGGTGATGGTTGGATTGCATACGTGAATTTTACGCCAAGATTAGAGCCGTCTCCTAATAAATTTTCGTATAAATGAATGTCTTGAGGAGTCGAAATGATTAATATTTCTCTTATTCCAGCAAGCATTAATACCGAAACAGGATAATAAATCATGGGTTTATCATATACTGGGATGATTTGTTTCGATATACTCTTTGTAATGGGGTATAATCTGGTGCCAGAGCCTCCTGCAAGTACAATTCCTTTCATAGTGTTGTATGTTTAAATTTTAGACATCCCAAAGTTATGGATATTTTTTTAATTAACCTCATTGTCTTTCCACTTTTTGGCTAGGACAGATAGAAGTTTGCCAATTTGCTCTACCGCTTCGTTGGTTTCGGTAGAAAGTGCTTTTTGTTGAATTTTTAGCAACCAAACGCCGTACATAAATTGCAAACAAACAGCAATAGAAGGCATGTCGTTTAGTGCATTTTTTTGCTTAAATTCGTCAATAAACGGAGTTGTGTGAGAATATAAAGTATGGTATGCTTTTTCGTCTTTATTTTCAAGCAATTCTACGTGAAAATCGCTCAATAAGCGTTCGGAGCTTTTGCTGATTTGTGTATGTCCTGATGAAATGAGCTGTTCGCTTTTCATCATTTCGATTAAACTTTCGTACCATTCTTTCATTTCTTGTTTGGTAGAGTCGTTTGTATCGAACTTGGATATAATGTGCTTTTCTATTATACTGATGTCAAATTCGCAGGCACGGATTGTGTCCTCTATGTGCCACATATAAAGAATGTATTCTGCAATGTTTTCTTTGCGTTTTTGTCGTGCAATAATCATTTTTTTGTTGTTACTATTCTTCGTCCCAATCTGTGTCGAAGAATGATTCTAATGAGCGTCTGTCTTTTTTTGTTGGTCTTCCAGAGCCTTTTTCTCTGTCTATAAATCCTGCTATCTTAGATAACTCCAAGAGTGCATATTGTTCCTCAGAAGTAACGTTTTCCAAGTATTCGGGCACTAATTTTGCACCCATGCGACTTTCGGTCAGTGCTAGAGCTTTAAATGCATATAAAATAGGAGGTTTTTTAATTTCGATAATATCGCCTACACGAATATTGCGAGAAGGTTTAACCGTCATTTTCCCGATGGTTACTTTTCCTTTTCGACAAGCTTCTGCTGCTAGCGTTCGTGTTTTAAACAAGCGTACAGCCCACAGCCATTTATCTATTCTTACTTCTTCTTTTACCATATAAAAAAGCGGTAAGTGCTTTTATTTATTGTTAAATTGATTCATCGTTATTTGAATGCCAGCCAAAACAAAACTGCGTACAAATTCAATCGCAATATTTATGCGAGGAGTAAGATCTTTCGCCTCTTTGGCTGTCCATTTGCCAAGCACGTATTGTATTTGTTGCCCTTTTAGGTAATTGTTGCCAATACCGAATTTCAAACGAGGATACTGGTCGGTGCCAAGGATTTCCTGAATATTTTTCAGCCCATTGTGTCCAGCATCACTTCCTTTGGATTTTAATCGGAGTACACCGAATGGCAAAGCTACATCATCTACGATAATTAAGACTTGATCAATGGGTATTTTTTCCTCTTTCATCCAGTAGCGAACAGCGTTTCCGCTTAAATTCATAAACGTAGAGGGCTTGAGTAAAATCATTGTTTTATTTTTCAACTTGATTTCGCATACAGCTCCGTACCGTTTTTCGGTAAAAAAAATATTGGATGCCTTAGCTAAGGCATCCAATATTGTAAATCCTATGTTGTGGCGAGTGTCTTGGTATTCTAGACCAATATTACCCAATCCTACAAGTAAGTATTTCATTTATTCTATTTACCGCCTTTTGCAGCCAAACCTCTTGCAGCTCTTGTTAATTTAACAGCCACAACTACGTTGTCTTTGTTGTTTAATATTTCTAGATTTGGGAAGCTTAATTGACCAGCTTTTAATGTTTTTCCTAAAGCAAGTTTTTCTACATTTACTGTTACGTTTTCTGGAATGTCTTTGCAAAGAGCTTTTACTTTTAGTTTGCGTAATTCTAAAGAAAGTTTACCCCCTTCTTTTACCCCTTCAGCTAATCCTTCTATTTTAACAGGAACAGAAAAAACGATTGGTTTTTTGTTGTCAACGGCTAAGAAGTCTATGTGTAATACTTTATCTGATACTGGATGAAATTGTAGGTCTTTAATTACAGCTATATTTGTTTTGTTGTCAACTGTTAAATGCACCTCAAAAATTTCAGGTGAATAAATTAATTTACGTACATCACCTTCAGTTACGGTGAAGTGTGTAGTACCTCCTGTACCGTACATTACGCATGGAATAGCGCTATCTTTACGTACAGCTTTGGTTGGTTTTTTCCCTAAATCAGCTCTTAATTCTCCTGATAATTCAAATGATTTCATGTTTTTTGTTTTTGTGTTACTCAAATTCAAGTCTAATTGTTGATTACGTGACTAGTGACTTGACTCCCCATCACACTTTCTTTTGAAAAGCGGTACAAAGGTAATTCTTTTTCTTATTGTAGAAACTTTTTATGATTATTTTTTTTTTGCTAAAGGATTCCAACCTTGTGCTGTAAGGGCAAATTCTTGTCCGTCTCTAGTAACTAGATTGCAACCAGATTGTTTTTCGGTAATATGTCCTATAATGGTAACGCCTTCCAATGTTGCTGTTTTGTCATGCATAGATAGTGGTACAGTGAATAATAGTTCATAATCTTCTCCTCCATTTAGAGCCGCCGTTACTAAGTTCATGTTAAATTCTTCCGACATCTTGGCTGTTTGATAGTCAATAGGTATTTTTTCTTCGTACAACCGACAACCAACATTGCTTTGGGTGCAAATATGGAGTAATTCAGACGATAAGCCGTCAGAAATATCAATCATAGAAGTTGGCAAAATAGATTCCTTGGCTAATAATGCCACAATATTTTGCGGAGCTTCGGGTTTCAATTGACGTTGTAAAATGTATTCTTTACCAGAAAAATCAGGTTGTGATGCACTACCTTGGTCGAATACGGTTTTTTCTCTTTCTAATAATTGTAGCCCCATATAAGCCGCTCCTAAATTGCCCGACACACAAATTAAATCGGTTTCTTTGGCAGTGTTGCGATACACCACATTATTCTTTTCGGCATAGCCAATGCAGGTAATGCTGATAGTCAGACCAGTAAGCGAAGAGGACGTGTCGCCACCAACAATATCTACGTGATAGTTGTCGCAAGCTAATTTTATTCCGTCGTATAATTCTTCTATATCTTCTACACTAAATCGGCTAGATATACCAATTGATACGGTAATTTGTTTCGGAGTACCATTCATGGCGTAAATATCCGAGAAATTGACAACAGCCGCTTTGTAGCCTAGGTGTTTGAGAGGGAAATACATCAAATTGAAATGAATACCTTCTAACAGCAAATCGGTGCTAACGAGTATGTGGGTATTTAGGTCGTTTTGTTCAATGACCGCAGCATCGTCGCCTATGCCTTTAATGCTGCTTGTGTGTTGCAATTTGATGGAGTTTTCTATTCGGCTAATTAAGCCAAATTCACCTATTTCAGAAATGTTTGTACGTGTTTTCATATCGTGCTTATCAATGAGTACAAAGGTACATCTTTTTTTTTTAGTTGCCAATAAATCTCAATTCGCTAGAAGTGGATAATACAAAAAAGATTAAAACAATAAAAATGTGCTTATTTATGGTATAAACTCCCTTTTTATGTTTAATTTTGTTCCTTTATTTGCTAAAAAATTCTTTTGTATGAGTTTGTATATCGATGGTTTAAACAAATTTTATGAAGCTCAACATGTGTTGAAAGATGTTTCTTTCCATGTGGACCAAGGCGAAATTGTGGGGTTTTTAGGACCGAATG
>JAGNUZ010000006.1 GCA_017986765.1 Paludibacteraceae bacterium
TTACAGGAATTGCTCCCAATTCAATTAATTTTTCACAAGTATATTGAGCTACGTTACCCGAACCAGATACTAAACATTTTTTACCTTTAATATCAATGTTGCGTGTAGCTAACATATTTAATAAGAAATAAATATTTCCATAACCAGTTGCTTCTGGACGGATTAAAGAACCTCCAAACTCAATACCTTTACCTGTAAAGGTGCCAGTAAATTCGTGTGTTAATTTTTTGTACATACCAAACATATAAGCTACTTCGCGACCACCTACGCCTATGTCTCCAGCAGGTATATCTGTGTGAGGTCCAATATGGCGGTGTAGTTCTAATAAATAAGCTTGACAGAAACGCATCACTTCGCCTGAAGATTTACCTCTAGGGTGGAAGTCTGAACCACCTTTACCACCACCCATTGGTAATGTAGTAAGGGCGTTTTTGAACGTTTGTTCAAACGCTAAGAATTTCAAAATAGAAGGGTTTACAGAAGAGTGGAAGCGGATACCACCTTTATATGGTCCAATCGCCATGTTGTGTTGTACACGATAAGCCATGTTTACTTGTACGTTGCCTTTATCATCAACCCAAGATACTCTAAAAGTAAAGATTCTATCTGGAATACACAATCTTTCAATTAAGTTTGCTTTTTCAAACTCAGGGTGTTGATTGTACACATCTTCAATAGATTCAAGTACTTCTTCTACTGCTTGTAGATATTCTAACTCAGTTGGAAATCTTTTTTTGAGATTCTCAATAACGTTTTTTACGTTCATAAATGTAGTGTGTTTATAAATGTTATTTTTATTCGGATACAAAAATACATCTTTTATCCTTTTCTAAAATATATACCATAAGGTTTATTTCAAGATTGAATGGGTGTTTTTAGATTGATTTATTTATTGTTTTATTTTACAAGAAATGATATTTTTAGGATTGTTTTTGTTGAAATATGAAATAGATGTGTGCTCTGAATATATTTTTATCTCAAGATGTAATGTGTACAATATTCTTATTGCTGTTTTCTTGTTTATATTTCAACTTGTTAGTTGTTCATTAGTCTTTAAAAAAGTATCCATTTGTTGTAAGATTTTTTTTAACTTTGCACCTGCAAAATTGTACATATCAACATACACACTAAATTACACCTTATATATGGAATTAGCCAGCAAGTATAATCCTACGGATATTGAATCTAAATGGTATCAGTATTGGATAGACAATGCCTTGTTCGAATCGAACCCAAACGAAAAAGAGCCTTATACCATTGTGATACCGCCACCAAATGTTACGGGGGTATTGCACATGGGGCACATTCTCAACAATACGATTCAAGATATTTTGATCCGCAGAGCACGCATGCAAGGCAAAAATGCCTTGTGGGTACCAGGTACTGACCATGCTTCTATTGCTACCGAAGCCAAGGTGGTGAATAAATTAGCTGAGCAAGGTATTAAAAAAACAGACTTGTCGCGCGATGAGTTTTTAAAACATGCTTGGGATTGGACAGATACACACGGAGGCATTATTTTACATCAATTGCGTAAGATAGGAGCTTCATGCGATTGGAGCAGAACGGCGTTTACGATGGATGAAGAACGTTCTATAAGCGTATTGAAAGTCTTTTGCGATTTATATGAAAAAGGAAAAATATACAGAGGAGTACGCATGGTCAATTGGGACCCGAAGGCTTTAACGGCTTTATCAGACGAAGAGGTGCTTTTTAAAGAGCAGCAAGGTAAATTGTATTATTTACGCTACAAAGTGGTGGGAGAAGATGCTTATGCAGTAGTTGCTACAACTCGTCCCGAAACCATTATGGGAGATACCGCCATGTGTATTCACCCAGATGATGCGAAAAATGCTTTTTTAAAAGGGAAGAAAGTAATCGTACCTCTTATTAATAGAGAAATTCCAGTAATAGAAGATGAGTATGTAGATGCTGAATTTGGCACAGGTTGCTTGAAGGTAACGCCTGCTCATGATGTAAATGACTACATGCTGGGTGAAAAATTTAATTTACCAAGCATTGATATCTTTAATGATAATGGTACGTTGAATGAACATGGCTGTCAATACGCAGGCATGGATAGGTTTGATGTACGGAATCAAATTGAGAAAGATTTGCAAGAGCAAGGTTTGATGGAGAAAGTAGAGTCTTATACGAATAAGGTGGGTTTCTCCGAAAGAACGAATGTGCCTATTGAGCCAAAACTCTCTATGCAATGGTTTTTGAATATGGAAAATATTGCCAAACCAGCTTTGGATGCGGTAATGAACGATGATGTGAAATTTTATCCTGCTAAATACAAGAATACGTATCGCCATTGGATGGAGAATATCAAAGATTGGTGTATCAGTCGCCAGTTGTGGTGGGGGCATCGTATTCCTGCTTACTATCTACCCGAAGGGGGATATGTGGTGGGCGAAACCGCAGAGGAGGCTTTGCGTAAAGCTCAAGAACAAAATCCATCGCTTACGCTTGCTGATTTGCGACAAGATGAAGATTGCCTTGACACGTGGTTTTCGTCGTGGTTATGGCCTATTTCATTATTTAAAGGTGTAACAGACCCCAATAATGAGGAAATGAAGTATTATTATCCTACGAGTGATTTGGTAACAGGTCCTGATATTATTTTCTTTTGGGTAGCACGTATGATTATGGCGGGATATGAATATGAAAATAAACATCCGTTCAATCATGTATATTTCACAGGTATTGTTCGTGATAAACAGGGTCGAAAAATGTCTAAATCCTTAGGCAATTCGCCCGATCCCTTGGAATTGATAGAGCGTTTTGGTGCTGACGGTGTGCGTATGGGCATGATGCTTGCTGCACCTGCGGGCAATGATATTTTGTTCGACGAAATTTTGTGCGAACAAGGTCGAAATTTTAATAATAAGATTTGGAACGCTTTCCGCTTAGTACAAGGGTGGGAAGTAGCAGATATACCTCAACCAGAATCGGCGGTAGTAGCCATCGCTTGGTTTAAATCTCAAATGGCTAGAACCATTGTGGAGATTGACGATTTATTTTCTAAATACCGCATTTCAGAGGCGTTAATGGCTGTGTATAAGCTGTTTTGGGATGAATTTTCTGCTTGGTATTTAGAAATGGCAAAACCAGCCTATCAGCAGCCTATTGACAGAGCAACCTACGAGGCTACCTTGCAGTTTTTTGAAGAATTACTGTTGATATTGCATCCGTTTATGCCTTTTATTACAGAAGAATTGTGGCAATCTCTTTACGAACGCAAAGAAGGCGAGAGTATTGTGGTAACTCAACAACCTAGTGGAGCTGAATATGATGAGCAATTATTGACTGATTTTGATAAGATAAAAGAAATAATAGCGGGTATTCGTACCATTCGTATTCAGAAAAATGTACCAAACAAAGAGGCTTTACCTTTGCAAATAATGGGAGAGCATGATGCTTATTTTGATGTGGTAATTACGAAATTAGGTAATATCTCATCTATTGAGGAGGTAAATGAAAAAAGTGATACTGCTGCGGCTTTTTTAGTGGGTACTACAGAATATGCTGTGGTATTAGGGAATATGATGAATGCTGCTGAGGAAATTAAAAAAATGGAAGCAGAGATTCTTTATTTGGAGGGTTTTTTGCAATCAGTAATTAAAAAGTTGAGCAACGAGAAATTTGTCACAAATGCTAAACTAGAAGTTGTAGATGCAGAACGAAAGAAACAACAGGATGCTGAAAGTAAAATTCAAACATTGCGTGAGGCATTAAGCAAATTGAATGTGTGAAAAGAGTATTTAGGTGTTTCATTTTACATAATTTTTGTATCTTTGTGATAATCTTAAAAAAAGCTTTTTGAAAGCTTGAAAAATAAATTACTATTTAATTCATTACACTCATGAGCAATTCATCTTCCGTTAACATCAAATTTGCCAGTGGAGAACATATTCCATTGGAATTGCACAAAGTACGCATTGTACAAAAGTTACATTTAGTTCCTATCGAACGCCGTTTACAAGCCTTAGAAGAAGGCGGGTACAATACATTTCAATTAGGCACATTGGATGTGTTCTTGGATATGTTGACAGATAGTGGTACGAACGCCATGAGTGATAACCAGTTAGCTGCTATGATGCGTGCAGATGATGCGTACGCAGGCTCGCAGAGTTTTGTTCGTTTGCAAACCGCAGTAGAAGAGGTTTTAGGACAAAAATTCTTGTTGCCAGTGCATCAAGGACGTGCCGCAGAGAATATTCTTGGTCGTGCATACGTTAAAAAAGGCTCGTTAGTGCCTATGAATTACCATTTTACCACAGCATTGGCTCACATTACAGAAAATGGAGGTACGATCGCCGAATTATTATACCCCGAAGCGTACAAAATTAATTCTGAACATCCTTTTAAAGGGAATATGAATTTAGAATTATTGGAAGAAACTATCCAAAAAACAGGTGTAGAAAGAATACCATATATCCGTATGGAAGCTTCTACTAACTTAATTGGTGGACAACCTTTTTCTATTCAAAACTTACGTGATGTAAAAGCGATTGCTGAAAAATACGGCATTATGCTTGTGTTAGATGCATCCTTGCTTGGCGAAAATGCTTATTTAGTAAAACAACGCGAAGAGGAATTTAAACAAAAATCAATGGCGGAAATCATTCTTGCCATGACAGCTTTGGCTGATGTAACCTATTTTTCTGCTCGTAAACTTAGTTCATCAAGAGGGGGTGGTATTTGTACCAACAATGAAAAAGTGTACAAACAACTTGAACCACTTATTCCATTATTTGAAGGTTTCTTAACCTATGGAGGTATTTCTGTGCGTGAAGTTGAAGCCATGGCTGTAGGATTGTACGAAACATTAGACGAAACGATGATTTCGCAAAGTCCTGAATTTATTAAGTATTTTGTAACTGATGCTAAAAGCAAAGGGGTGCCGATGATTACACCTCCTGGTGTGCTTGGAGCACACGTAGATGCGATGGATTTCTGCTCTCATATTCCGCAAAATAAATATCCAGCAGGTGCTTTGGCGGCAGCCTTTTTCTTGATTTCAGGTATTAGAGGAATGGAAAGAGGATCAGTGTCCAACCAACGTGATGAAGAGGGAAACGAAACGTATGCTGATATGGAATTATTGCGTTTGGCTGTTCCTCGAAGAGTATTTACGTTATCGCAAATAAAATATGCCATTGACAGATTGGCTTGGTTACATAAAAATAGAGAATTAATAGGAGGATTAAAATTTGTGTACGAACCTCCAGTATTACGTTTCTTTATGGGTAAGTTAGCTCCTGTTTCTGACTGGCCTCAAAAATTAATTGCTAAGTTTAAAGAAGATTTTGGCGATAGTTTATAAGATGTATTTATAATACAAACTACTGAGAGGGATGTGCTTTTCAGTAGTTTTTTATTTAATTTATAACAAAAAAAATAATCACAAGAAATGGAGAAATTTGAAGTATTAATGCAGAAACTCATGGAGTCTGGGTTTGAAGTCGGAAAAAATGTCTTAATGGCAATTGTCATTTTTATCATAGGTCGCTATCTTATCCGTTTTGTTAATAAGCTCGTACGCGCTATGATGGAAAGACGCCAATTAGACTTGGCAATTCGGTCGTTCTTGGGCAGTTTGATTAACATTGTGCTGATGGTGCTCTTGATTATTTCGGTAGTAGGAGCCTTAGGCGTACAAACCACTTCTTTTGCAGCTTTAATTGCTTCTGCTGGTTTGGCAGTAGGTATGGCTCTTAGTGGTAATATGCAGAATTTTGCTGGTGGCTTGATGATTCTATTCTTTAAACCGTATAAAATCGGTGATTTTATCGAAACGCAAGGGGTTATGGGTTCAGTAAAGGAGATTCAAATATTTCATACGATCCTCACAACGCCAGATAACAAGTTAATTTATATTCCAAATGGTCCATTAAGTAATGGTGTATTGACAAATTTTAGTCATCAAGAAACTAGACGTGTAGAATGGGATTTTGGCGTAGAGTATGGTGAAGATTATGAAAAAGTAAAAGAGGTTATTGCTTCTTTATTAAGTCAGGATAAACGTGTATTGACAGACCCAGCATATTTTATAGCACTCAAAAGCCTTGCCGATAGTAGCGTAGTTGTAACTGTACGTGCATGGACAAAAACAGAGGATTTCTGGGCAGTTTATTTTGAAATGAACCAATTGGTATATGATACCTTTAATAAGGCAGGTATTAATTTCCCATTTCCACAGTTGGTGGTGCATCAAGCAAAAGCATAAGTTAAATGATGATATAAAAAAGGGCTTGTTCTCACAAGCCCTTTTTTGTAGTCCGAAAATCTGTACCTTTGCAGTTATTATTTATTTTTCAGAACTAACCATGATGTTTTCGGACTATATTCCTTATTATAAGAAAAACTTAAAAATAGCCATCCCCATCATTCTCTCGCAGGTAGCTGGAGGACTTGTTGCGGTGGTTGATACCATCATGGTAGGACATTTAGGTACAGTGGAGTTGGCGGCAGCCTCTTTTGCCAATTCGATTTTCTTAATTGGTTTTGTTTTTTCTATCGGATTGACAATGGCAACTACACCCCTTGTTGGCAAGGCGTATGCACAGAAGAAAGGTGGATATATTGTTGAATTATTTCAAAATTCTTTCTTATTTGCGCTTATTATGGGGGTAGCTATTATGCTCCTATCCTTTGTAGTTTACTTTTTTATGGATTCAATGGGGCAGCAAGAAGATGTTGTTGCTTTAGCTAAACCATATTTTATACTCCTGATTATTAGTATATTGCCTTTTATGTTTTTTTCTGTTTTCAAACAATTTGTGGAAGCTTTGGGGAATACATCCATTGCTATGATAATTGCGATAGTAGCCAATTTGTTGAATGTAGCACTTAATTATGTCCTTATCTTTGGTAAATTTGGTTTTCCATCATGGGGCTTGTATGGAGCAGGTGTAGCTACATTAATTTCTCGTGTTGCTATGATATTGTTATTTGTGTTAGCAGCTAGATTGAATGTGTCTTGGTGGGTATATATTCAATCCTTTCGATGGTCATTGTTTCGTCGTAAAACAGTGAAGCTACTAGCTTCTATTGGTGTGCCCATTGGCGGACAAATGTTTTTAGAAATATCAGCTTTCGGTATATCTACTATTATGGTGGGTTGGATAGGCAACGTAACATTAGCCGCTCATCAAGTAGCACAAATGATGGCAAATATTTCATTTATGGCAATTCTCGGTATTGCTGCAGCCAGTACTGTGCGTATTAGTTATGCATATGGGCATCTTGATATGAGAGAAATGCACATGTCTATTAAGGCATCTCGTCATTTAGTTTTATTACTCACCTCTGTTACCGCCTTGCTATACATTGCTTTTCGTAATTATATTCCGATGATATTTACAACTGATAATGAGGTGATTAAGACTGCATCTCCATTGATTGTTCTAGTCGGATTATTTCAGCTATCCGACGGTTTGCAGGCTTCTGGTGCAGCTGTATTGCGGGGGTTGACAGATGTAAAAGTGATGGTTCGCTATGCTTTTATTTCCTATATATGCATTAATATTCCTGTGGCATATTTTCTTGCTTTTGTTGTAGGACTTCAAGAAAAAGGAATATGGATGGGCTTTATATTTGGGTTAAGTTGTGCAGCATTGTTGTTTCATTTTCGTTATAAAAAACAAATACAGATTCTTGAAACGAGTCTTAAAGAGTAGGTGTAATTTTAAGTTTATCTTAAATTCGATATCTTTCGGCCCACTTTTGTGTTAATTGATGTAACTTTGCACGATTACATAATCATTAAACACATATTATTATGAAACACGTAGTTGGAACGAATGCGGGACTTATCTGGGGTGCTTTAGCTGAAGCAGAAGGAACGCTTGAGTTTAAAGCATTGAAAAAAGCAACTAAACTAAAAGAAAAAGAATTGTATTTAGCTATTGGTTGGTTGTTGAAAGAAGGGAAATTAGCTTTCAGAGAAGAAGATAAAGAAATTTTTATTTCATTATCGTAATGTCTTTTCTTTTTCTTATCAAACAATAAAGGCTATCCTGTAGATGATAGCCTTTATTGTTACTTTTTCGTTCTTTTTTTGTGTCTATAATATTTGCCCGTTTTGTCTTTTTGGTATCCCCAATAAAATACGTAGGACGCTGTACGTGTTAATAACAATAAAACTAACGGTATAAATGCTGGATTAAAATATTGTGGAATTGCCCACATGGAGAGTGTGAAAATGCTAAGAACAATGCTTACAGCAATATAAAATGCAACGAAGATTTCTTGTTTCCGATGGATAGGGATAAAAGATAACAAAACAGGGACAAACCAAAAAGGATTTAGCCACACGATGTTAAAGTTGTCATCGGTAAATGGATGTTTAGAAAATAGGATTAAAAACAAGATGAGTATGCCTACTAAACCAGCTACAAAAAATAAGATGCCGTCTAGTATATATAATGCTTTCTTCTTTACATAAGCATAGATTGTAATACTAAATACCACAAAAAATAAAATCCAAGATACAGCAAGCGGAGAGTAAATGCAAAAGGGATCTTCTTTTGCCTCTTTATCTTCTTGTATAAGTATAACAGCTTTCTCGGTTAAATTTATTTTAGTACCATCTTCTTTTTTTACAGTTGTTTGAGATAGAGATTCTGATAATTTTTCGGGTAAAAAATGCAGTTCAAATTCTGTAGCAGCCTGGTCAGCATTCATGCCCAAACATAAATCAAAACCAAATTTAGCCCATTCAGCATTGGGGGTATATTGTCCAATTGCCTCTCTAAAAGTAATGGGACTAATATTATACGGATACATTACCTTGCCATCACTGGCTCGTTCTATTATATCTCTTGGGCGCGTAGCACAATTATTAAAAACAAAATTATAACGGTATTCCTTGTTCTCTGGGAGGATATCCGTATTTAGTTTTGACCAAATAGCTTCTTTTTCTGCTTGTGTAAAATTTAGTTTTTGCTCTGTTACACTTGAGTTTCGCATGGCATACGACATGACAAAATCTTGAAAACGAGAGGCTCCTACTTCATAATCGGTTTTTCCACGTACAAAGCGGGTGGCAAAATTTGGCTGATCAAACGAAAATAAACCATAATTAAAAACAATGTCAAGTTGATTCTCTGGATCAACGACACGAATCGCTGTATGTCCAAAAAGTTCATATATAGCCTCGCCTGGAGAGCAGGTAATAAGAGATATATGGCTTTGTTCACTAAGTGTAAAAGGGGTACTAAATGATGACAGGCTGATGAGTGTCAACAATAGTGGGAAAAGGATTTTTTTCAACATATAAACTGTTCAGTTATGAGTTAAGCTGTAAAAGTACAACATTTATACTTTTTTGCAAATATTTTGTTTGCTTTTTTACACATTACGTAACGCTTAGAGTACTTCGGCTACTACAAAGGTGCTACCGCCAATGTAAATAAGGTCGTTGGGTTGTGCTTGTTTCAAGGCAGCTTTTTTTGCCAAAGCTACACTGGGATAGTGATTTCCGTATAATTCGAACTTGTTTGCTTCTTTTTGCAATACTTCCGATTCCACCGCTCTTTGTATAGCCGCTTGCGTAAAGTAATAGCTTGCATTCTTTGGCAACAAACTCAATATGCTACTTATATCCTTATCATTTACCATGCCCAATACGATGTGTAAATGCTCGTAGTGCATGCTTTCTAGTTGTTTCACTATCCATCTTATACCCGCTTCATTGTGTGCTGTATCTGCTATTACTAGCGGTTCGTGTTGCAAAGTTTGCCATCTTCCGAGTAGCCTAGTTAAGGATACTACGTGTAACAATCCTTCCTGCATAGCTTTTGCGGATATAGCAATGCCACATTCTTTTTGCAATATTTGTGTGGCGGTTAGAATAGTAGCTATATTTTTTTGCTGACAAAAACCATTGAGTTCAAATTTGATTCTGCCTGTTTTGGTGAATTGAAATACCGTATATTCCAATTCTTTTTGTACATGTTCGATTGTGTCTGTTTCTTCTGCAAATATTATCGGAGCATCCATTTCTGATGCTTTTTTCTTGAAAACAGGAAGAGTTTCAGGAACAGTCTCTCCTATTACTATGGGCGTATTTTGTTTTATAATTCCTGCTTTTTCATACGCAATTTCTTGTAAGGTATTGCCTAATAGGTAAGTATGGTCGTAGCTAATGTTTGTTATTACGCTAAGTATCGGTTTTATGATATTGGTGCTATCCAACCTGCCACCTAGTCCGACTTCAATAATCGCAAAATCGACTTTTTGTTCCCTAAAATAACAAAAAGCCATCATTGTCGTAAGTTCAAAAAAAGAAAGGCTTTTCTCTTCGATAAACCATTGTATTTGTTCTACAAAATTAACGACATAATTGGTTTTAATAGGTTTACCGTTGACGCGAATACGCTCCGAAAAATCTTTGAGATGAGGCGATGTATATAATCCTACCGTATATCCGCAAGATTGTAAAATGGCAGCAAGGGAATGAGATACCGAGCCTTTTCCGTTCGTTCCTCCCACGTGTATGCTCCTGTACGCTGTGTGTGGATGAGCAAAATGAGTGTCTAAATCCTGAATGGTATTCAAGCCAGGTTTGTATGCCTTGTTTCCAATATGTTGATATAGAGGAGTTTTGTCGTAGAGGTATGTGAGCGTTTCTGTGTATGTCATTTATTAGTCAATTTATAAGAGCTTAATATGCTCCTTTTTTATCAAAAAAAATCGTTGAAAATTTCGTTTTACTCTTTTTTTTATACTATATTTACACGTGTTATTCAAGTAATCACCCAAAAAATACGTACGCTATGACAGCTAAAAAGAATTTTGTGTTGGATACCAATGTTATTCTACACGACTACAAATGTATATATAAATTTCAAGAACACGACATTTATATACCCATCGTTGTACTAGAGGAGTTAGATAAATTTAAAAAAGGAAATGAGGAAATCAATTTCAATTCACGTCAGTTTGCTCGTGAACTTGATTTGATTACGGATAACGATTTATTTACCAAAGGAGCCTCATTGGGTGAGGGGTTAGGGAAGCTTTTTATTGTGTTAGGAGCACCTTTTTCCGAGGCCATGCAAGTGTCTTTTGTTGAAAAAACGCCCGACCATCGTATCTTGGCAATTACGCAAGCTTTGCAAGATAAAAATAAAAAGCAACAAACAATTTTGGTGAGTAAAGACATTAATTTGCGTATGAAGGCTCGCTCTTTGGGTATCTTATCAGAAGATTATTTTAATGATAAAATTACGAGCAAAGATATTTTTGATAAAGACCATGAAATATTTGAAAATGTTGATGCAGAGCTAATTGATCGGATTTATAGTACTGCTGCAGGTGTTCCATTGTCTCAGTTCGATTTTAGAAGTGATGTGCAACCAAACGAATATTTTGTGTTGAAAAGCGAGCGGAATTCGGTGTTGGTCCGCTACAATCCCTTTTACGAAACAGTGGTAAAAGTAATAAAAGAAAAAGCCTTTGGTATAGAACCTCGCAATGCAGAGCAAAGTTTTGCTATCAATGCCTTGTTGGATGACGAAATAAAATTAGTATGTATTACAGGAAAAGCAGGCACTGGGAAAACCTTATTAGCCCTAGCTGCTTCGTTAGAAAAAAATACGGAATACAAACAAATACTATTGGCTCGTCCCATTGTTGCTTTGGCAAACAAAGATTTAGGTTTTTTACCTGGAACGCAAAACGAAAAGGTAGCTCCATATATGCAGCCCTTGTTCGACAACTTAAATGTAATTAAGCACCAATTTGCTCTCGAAAGTAGGGAACAATTGTTAATCAAAGAAATGCTTGCTTCGGAGCAATTAGTGATTGAAGCTTTGGCGTTTATACGAGGAAGAAGTTTGTCGGATGCGTATATTATTGTAGATGAGGCTCAAAATTTAACGCCACACGAAGTGAAAACCATTATAACCCGTGCGGGCGAAAATACAAAAATAGTATTTACAGGTGATGTTCAGCAAATTGACTCGCCTTATTTGGATATGTTCTCCAACGGATTGGTATACGCCATTGATAAAATGAGGGGTCAGAATATATTCGCACACATTAATTTAATAAAAGGAGAAAGAAGCTACTTGTCGGAATTGGCAAGTAATTTATTATAGTTTAACGATAGAATATGAAACAGTATAATTTTGATGAAGAAGTAGACAGGACGAATACATCCGCCTATAAATGGGTGTTAATGGAGAAATTTTTTGGTACAAATGAAGGAATACCGCTGTGGGTAGCGGATATGGATTTTAGAACGCCCGATGTTATTTTAGAGGCTATCGAAGAAATCTGTAGAAAAGGGGTCTTGGGGTATACCTTGCCTTCTGACACCTACACGCAGTCAATAGCTAATTGGTTGGTGTACAAGCATCAATGGACGGTAAAACAAGATGCTATTTCTTTTACGCCAGGGGTGTTGACTGGTTTAGCAATGGCAATACAAGCGTTTTCCAACAAAGGGGATAAAATATTGGTGCAACCACCCATTTATCCTCCGTTTTTAAGTTTGCCCGAAGAGCACGATAGGGAGTTAGTGATTAACGCTTTGCAGTTTGATGGAAAGCAGTTTGATATTGATTTTGAAGACTTTGAGCAAAAGCTAGCCTCAGGAGTAAAGCTGTTTATTTTGTGTCATCCGCACAATCCTGGAGGAAGGGTATGGATGACAGAGGAACTTCGCCGTATGGCTGATTTGTGTATTAAATACAATACGCTCATTATTTCTGACGAAATTCATGCCGACTTAATGTTGTGGGGCAAACAACACACACCGATAGCTAAATTGTCGGATGCCATTGCTCAACATACGATTACCTTTATGGCACCGAGCAAAACGTTTAATATCCCAGGTTTAGCTAGTGCTTTTTTTGTGGCGGAGAATCCTGCCTTATTTAGCGGTATGCAGCGCGAAATCAATCGATTTCATGTTAAAAATGGAAATGTTTTTGGTTGTTTGGCTACAGAAGTCGCCTACAATAAAGGAAAAGAATGGTTGCCACAGGCTGTAAGCTATATTGAAAATAATATTTTATTTGTACGTGATTTTTTCGCACAACACATTCCTTCTATTCAGGTAGTAGTGCCCGAAGCCTCTTTTTTGATATGGCTAGATTGTCGTCAATTAGGAATGACTTCGTCAGAGTTAAAAGACTTTATGGTGCATAAAGCAAAAGTGATTATGAATGATGGGGCTACTTTCGGGCAAGGAGGTGAGGGTTTTCAACGTATAAATGTAGCGTGTCCACGTAGCGTACTCGAAAAAGCCTTATATCAAATAAAACAAGCAATAGATACTAAATAATAACTAAATTAAAAAAACAAGATGAAAAGAATTATTTCTACCACTAAAGCACCTGCGGCCATAGGTCCATATAGTCAAGCTGTTGAAGCCAATGGAACACTGTACATGTCTGGCCAAATTCCAGTAAACCCAGAAAATGGCAAAGTGGATGCCGTAACTATCGAACAACAAGCGGAACAAGTATTGTTAAACATTGGTGCTGTGCTCGAAGCTGCTGGCTATACCTATGCTGACGTAGTGAAATCTACTATGTATCTTACAGATATGAAGAATTTTGCTGCTGCAAATGAAGTGTATAAGAAATTTTATACGCAAGATTTTCCTGCACGTTCTTCAATCGGTATCAAAGAGCTTCCACTGGGCGTATTAGTCGAAATAGAAACGATAGCTGTAAAATAAAATAGAGCTTAGAGTTGAATAAATTTGAAAGTATCCTCTTTTGCTCCACTAATCTTTACAATGTACACACCTGCTGGTAAAAAGTGGGTGTGTATTTCTTCTAAGTTTGTTGGTAATTCTTGATAATATACATTTCTACCACAGCTACTCATAATATGCACATCACAATTTTTGGCACGTGTAAGCGTAATGATATTGGTACTCCAATCGTGAAATAGCTGGATTTTATCGCTTGGTTCGAAAAGTGCTTGTTTTGTTAGTTTTACACCTACCAATATGGGATCGTGGTCGGAGTAACGGAACATATTGGGCTGGTAATACGTGGCATTGTCATACGATAATAGCGAAGGCTCATCGCTATTGAGGTGAAAAGGAGTAGCGCCTGTAGCTTGTGTGTGCATACTTGGTGTAGATAAGGCATAATCTAAATACCCAGCATTGCCTCTATATACATAGGAATAGGTTTCGTTTCCTTGAAAAGTTTCTAGTAAATCCATCATTCCACCGTCGAGCAGTGTTGTTATTGGGTCTTCTTTTTTATACGAATTTAAGTCTCCTAAAAATAATACGTCTGCGTCTTTGGCATAATTCATCATTTGGTCTATAAAACTCAAGGAATAAATAGCCTCTTGCATTCGTGTATAATTGTAGCAACTTTGACCATCATTTTGGTCAGCATCTACTCCAGAAGTCGGACATCCACTTTTGGCTTTGTAGTGATTTACTACTACAATCAACTTCTCATTGGTGCTATTTTCGATAAATGTTTGTGCTTTTTTTCTAAAACGTGTACTCGATATATTGTTGTTGTTCACTACGCTTAAATAGGGTGTAACTTTCGTGCGATTGTAAATAAATCCAGATTTAATATAACCTGACACATTGTCCCGATCGTTGATAAAGGCAAAATCGTTGCTTCCCCGCAGTGCATTTAGTCCGTTTACCAAATTTTGCAATGCGTCAGAACCTTGTTGTATTTCTGTTATACCATATATATCAGCATTGATAGTATTGAGAGCTACGAGTATTTTCGTTCTTTGACGGGCAAATTGCGTGCTGTTATCTGCTCCAAATCCATCTCCCCAATTACTGGTTTTAAACATTTCTAAGTTTGTGCCACATACTTTTAGCGAATAATTGCCAATTTCTGGGTGGTTACTACTGCGTGGATTGCCATAAAAATCAAGAGATTGAGGAGCGTACACATAATAATAGTCGCCTATTTGGTCAACAATAAGGTGCACGTTATCTACTTTTTCGCCCGTCCTACGGGTGTCGTTTATATCCAAAAAAGGATTATTCGTTGGGTAAGAAGCTGTCGAAGCATCATCTAAATACAATTGATTATCATTGTTGAACGAAAGAGTTTGGTAATACTTACTGCTAGCAGGATATCCTTGGTGAGTGGGAGAGTACAAACGCTCCGAGGAAAGCGTTAATTGTCCGTATTGTAATAAGCGATAATTATCTGTTACTACCATGGTTTGATTGAGTTCTAGAAGCATGCCTTCGTAGTTTTCCATAGACGAAAAATCATCTGGAAAAACTGCTTGAGTAATCGGTAAGGTATTGGTCGAACTGAGTATAGAAACGTTTGATACTGAAGATATTTGCAGTCTATTGTTCTGATTCTTAACAGTACCTTGTACACTTACTTTGTCTCCAATGGCAACTGCAGTCGCTGTGTGTTCTACAAATATTCCTTTTTCATTTTGTATAAAGAATCCGCCAATTTGATTGCTGCCTTGAAATACGCCCGTAACAATTCCTTCAACTTGTACGGCAGTATTCAAAAACGACACACCCGTAGCTGGGTTTCGTAAGCTTTCTATCGATGTTGCTGTGTTTCCATGGGCAAAGAAACTATACAGTATAAAAGAATACAGGAGGAGGTTTTTCATTCAATAGAGCTTTATTTGTATCGCTTATTTTCTTTTTTACAAAGATACTTTATTTTGCTTATATATGTATATTCCATTTTTATTTTGGTAACTTCGTGTTTATTCACGGTCGGATTGTACGGCTTGAAAATTAGAGGTATTTTATTTTGTTAAAACTACGAATATGAAAAAAGCAGTGCTTTTTTGTTGTTGCTTGTTTTTCGGTTTTGCGATGATGTCAGAGTCTTATCTGGGTGTTTGGGAGCAGGTAAACAAGCATGGAGAGAAAGGAGGCCTTGTTGAGATAACAAAAACAGCTCAGAATACCTATGTCGGAACGGTCATTCAGATACATGGTTATTCTCAAAACTTAGTGTGTACACGTTGCAAAGGGAAGTTCCATAATCAACCTATTGTAGGGCTTCAATGCATCTTTAATATGGTAAATAAAGGCGGAAAACTTACCAAAGGTGAAATTATTGATGTGAAAACAGGGAAGATATATCATGCTAATATACAGTATGATTCTGAAAAAGATGCCCTTATTGTACGAGCTTCAATAGATGCCGCTGGGCGTTTTGGAGAAACTCAAATATGGAAACGCCACAAATAAGAGGTAAAATAATTATTCGAAACGAATTGCTTTGGAAGGTTCAATTTTTGCTATCATGTGAGAGGGTAGGAGTAGTACTAATAGCGAAAAGAACAAGCATAATATATTGAGACCAAGAATGTATAATAGATTTAGATTAATGGGTACAGTGCTTACGTAATACGTAATTGGGTCGAGTGCAATAAGGCTAAATTGCTGTTGTATAAGTGCGAGTCCGATACCGACTATATTGCCCCACAGCATACCTTTGCCTACCAAGAAGAAGGCTTGATATAAGAATATCTTGCGGATAAACCAATTTTTGCCACCTAGTGCTTTTACAACGCCTATCATATTGGTGCGTTCTAGAATTAGAATAAGCAAGCCCGAAATCATGCTAAATCCAGCTACAGTAAGCATTAACACAAGTATAACCCACACATTCATGTCGAGAAGGTCGAGCCAGCCAAATAGTTGAGGTTGCAATTGCTTGATGCTACGTGTGTAATAAGTATTGCCGTTTTCTTCAAAGCGATTAGCCGTTTTCCTGAAAACAGATTCTGTAATTTCATCCAGCTTCCCGTAATCGGTTACCAAAATTTCCACACCCGTAATTTCTTCTTCCTCCCAGCCATTAAGGCGTTGTATGTGTCGCATGTCTGCTAATACAAACAACTTGTCAAAATCGCTAAAATGAGAATTGTAAATTCCTTTGATTTTAAATTTTCGAGCACGAATGTTGTCTTTTACAAAATAACACAGAAAATCATCGCCAACCTTCAATTGTAGTGTAGTGGCTAATGCTTCTGAAATAATTACGTCATTTGATGTCGTGCTATCCGCTAATTGTAGAGTCGTTCCTGCAACTAAGTTTTTAGCAAAAAAATCCCAATTGAACTGATTATCAATACCTTTTATAACGATTCCTTGAAATTCATTATCTGTTTTGATAATAGCAGGTTTAGTGGAAAAACGTTGTACGTGTTTCACCCCTTCCACACCTTTTAATGACTGTATAAGAGAGTCTGGGAAAATAATCGGCGGCGTGTCGTATGTCGTATTGTTGCTTAGGCTCGTAACTTGAATGTGTGAGCCAAACCCAATCACTTTGCCTTGTATCTCTTGCTTGAATCCTGTAACAATGGCAACAGATATAATAATGACAGCCAAACCCAAGGCAATGCCAATGATGGCAATACGAATAGATGGATTAGGAGCATTTTTTTTGTCCTTATTTCCAAATTGCAGTTTGCGTGCTATAAATAATGCTACATTCATCTGCTACTATATCTTTCCTTCGGTATTATATCGTTCTGCCAGGATATGCTTCTAGGGCTTTTTCTAGTACAATTAATGCTTTTTCCAATTCAGGTTTTTCTAATACATATGCCAAACGGACTTCATTTTTACCCGCACTGTCGCTTGTGTAAAAACCAGAAGCTGGAGCCATCATAACTGTTTGTCCTTCGTAACTAAATTCTTCTAATAGCCAAGCACAGAATTTGTCGGAATTATCTACGGGTAATTTAGCTACAGTATAAAAAGCTCCCATAGGAATCGGTGAGTACACTCCATCTATTCTGTTCAACCCATCTACTAAAAAATTTCTACGTTCAACGTACTCGTTGTACATTTCTAATAAATATTCTGGTGGAGTATCAATAGCTGCTTCGGCTACTATTTGTCCTAAAAGAGGTGGACTAAGGCGTGCCTGACAAAATTTCATTACACTTTCTTTTACCTCTTTGTTTTTACAAACCAATGCACCTACACGGATACCACACGCACTGTATCTTTTTGAAAATGAGTCGAGTAGGATGATATTATTCTCAATTCCGTCTAGGTGAAAAGCAGAAATATAAGGAGCTCCTGTGTAGCAAAATTCACGATACACTTCGTCGGAGAACAAGAATAAATCGTATTTTTTTACTAAATCTCTAATTTTGTTCATTTCCTCTTGGTTATACAAATAACCAGTTGGATTATTGGGATTACAAATTAAGATTCCCTTTGTTCTTGGTGTAATTAATTCTTCAAAACGAGCAATATCAGGCAGGGCAAATCCCTCTTCTATTGAAGATACAATAGGTTTAACAATTGCTCCTGCACTAATAGCAAAGGCAGTATAATTTGCATAAGCAGGTTCGGGCACCAAAATCTCATCACCTGGATCAAGGCACGCCATAAAAGCGAAATTTACAGCTTCGGAGCCTCCTGTAGTAATAATGATATCAGAAGCATCTACGTCTATATTGAATCGCTTGTAATATTCAGCTAGTTTTACACGCAAGGATTTGAGACCATCACTCGGACTGTATTCTAATATTTCTCTGTCAATAGTGCGTAAAGCATCTAATGCAATATCAGGTGTTCGTAAATCGGGTTGACCAATATTTAAATGATATACGGTGATTCCATTATCTTTAGCTTTGTCCGACAAAGGAACTAATTTGCGAATAGGAGATGCAGGCATTATTTGCCCACGGTTTGATGTTTGCGGCATAGCGTTTTTTTGTATTGAGTATAAGACTGCAAAGTTAATATAAAATTATTGTTTGCAAAAAAATGTCAGTGCTATAATGTGTCTCTGTAGTCCAGTTTGTACGAATATGTTCCTGATTTTTCATAAAAATGGACATAATTCAAAAATAACTGCTCAAAAACTTGTATATTAATAAAAAATGCGACAATTTTGTACTCAAATTAGAACGAGATGATGAACTTAGTAGTAAATAAAAATTGGTGGTGGCGCTTACGATATAAACATTCGTGAGAGACATGGCTTTTTTTGTGTGCTGCGCATATACATATAAGCAATAAACCGAAAGGTCTGTCGAACTCACGACAGACCTTTTTTTATATAAAAATAATTGATTAGAAAATAATAAAAATAGAGATGAAATACGCAATTGATAACAAAGGATATTATGGCAAGTTCGGTGGAGCATATATTCCCGAAATATTGCATAAAAATGTTTCAGAACTGCAAGAAAGTTATCTTTCGATAATGCAAGAACCTAATTTTCAGGCAGAGCTAGATCAACTGTTGCACGATTACGTTGGCAGACCAACGCCCTTGTATTTTGCTCACAGATTATCCGAATTTGTAGGAGCCACAGTGTACCTAAAAAGAGAGGATTTGTGTCATACGGGAGCGCATAAGTTGAACAATGCCCTTGGGCAGATTTTATTAGCCAGACGCATGGGTAAAACACGTATTGTAGCTGAAACAGGAGCTGGCCAGCATGGTGTAGCAACTGCCACCGTGTGTGCCTTAATGAACATGGAATGTGTGGTGTATATGGGCGCAACGGATGTGGAGCGACAATATTTAAATGTACAACGTATGCACATGTTAGGAGCGACTGTTGTACCCGTTACTTCGGGAAATAAAACATTGAAAGATGCTACCAACGAGGCTATTCGCGATTGGACGTGTAATCCGCAAAATACCTTTTATATTATTGGTTCAGTGGTGGGTCCTCATCCTTATCCAGATATGGTTGCTCGCTTTCAATCGGTAATAAGCGAAGAGATAATGTCGCAACTAAAAGAACAAGAAGGTCGCTCATATCCTGACTATGTTATTGCCTGTGTAGGTGGAGGAAGCAATGCAGCGGGTTCGTTTTACCATTATTTGGATAATGAAGCTGTAAAATTAATTGCTGCAGAAGCCGCTGGGTTAGGAGTAAATACCACAGAAACTGCAGCTACTATTCATCTTGGAAAAGAGGGCATTTTGCACGGAAGCAGAACGCTAATTATGCAAACGGAAGATGGACAAATAACAGAACCTTATTCCATTTCAGCTGGATTAGATTATCCAGGTATTGGACCCATGCATGCTTTTTTGGCAACATCGGGTAGAGCACAAGTATATGCCATTACAGATGATGAGGCTTTGCAGGCAGCTTTGCAACTCACTCGTTTGGAGGGTATTATACCTGCTATCGAAAGTTCGCATGCCTTGGCGGTATTGTCTCAACATACGTTTAAATCAGACGATGTAATCGTGCTAACCGTATCGGGTAGAGGCGATAAGGATATGAATACGTATGCAGAACGCTTGCATTTTTAATTTTTTTTTCTGTTTAATAAAAAACGAACACTATGTTTACTGTATATACAAAAAAAATGTTGGGTGATATTCAAACACCCGTTAGCATCTATTTAAGGATACGTGATTTGTATTCGCAATCTGCTTTGTTGGAAAGTTCTGACTATCATGGCGGTGAAAATAGTTTTTCCTTTATTGCATTTAGTCCTTTAGCCTCTTTTGAGGTGGCTGATAAGACCATTAAAACGAGTTGTTTGGGAGTAGATTCTGCCGAATATTCGATTGTGGATAAGCATACTGTACCAGATGTTTTTAACCGTTTTGTTCAATCATTTACATTTGAGTATAAAGATGAAAAACCTGTAGCAAATGGATTTTTTGGTTATACTAATTTTGAATCGGTACGTTATTTTGATGATATTACGGTGGTGAATAAGCCATTAGAAGAATACAATATGCCTGATATGCACTATCTTTTTTATCGGTATATTATTGCAGTTAATCATTTTAAAAATGAGGTGATATTAATTGAAAATGTACCTCAAGGGGAAACCTGTACTCTGAATAATATTGAAACTTTGTTATACAATAATAATTTTGCTACGTATTCGTTCAAAGGTATTGGTGCCGAAACCTCTGATATTACTGACGAGGAATACAAAGTAATGGTTACGGAAGGGAAAAAAGCGTGTTTCAAAGGCGATGTTTTTCAAATAGTGCTTTCACGCCGCTTTTCGCAAGCGTACGAGGGCGATGATTTTACTTTGTACAGAAATTTGCGTTCAATCAATCCATCTCCATATTTATTTTATTTTGATTATGGCTCATTCCGTATTTTTGGCTCTTCGCCCGAAGCACATTTGATTGTAAAAAAATCGAAAGCATATATCAATCCTATTGCAGGTACTTTTAAACGTACAGGTGATGATGCAAAGGATTTATTGTTGGCAGAAAAATTGCGACAAGACCCCAAAGAAAATGCAGAGCATGTGATGTTGGTCGATTTGGCTCGCAACGATTTGAGTCGCAATACCCACGATGTAAAGGTAAATGTATTTAGAGAGGTACAGTATTTTTCGCATGTATTGCATTTGGTGTCGCAAGTAAGTGGCGAATTTGAACCCAATACGAATGTAATCCGTTTATTTTCAGATACTTTTCCTGCGGGAACATTATCGGGTGCACCCAAAGTGCGTGCTATTGAGATAATCAATAAACTAGAAAAACACAAACGTGGATTTTATGGTGGTTGTATTGGCTATGTAGGTTTTGACGGAAGTTTCAATCAAGCCATCACCATTCGTTCGTTTTTGAGCAAAAACAATATCTTGTACTACCAAGCAGGTGCTGGAGTTGTGTCTAAATCAGACGAAGATAGTGAATTGCAAGAGGTTAATAACAAATTAGCAGCCTTGACTGCAGCTATAAAAAAAGCATCTAATTAGGAGAAATAAGCAATGAAAAAAGATATGCGTATTTTAGTCTTTGATAATTACGACTCGTTTACCTACAATTTGGTACACATGATTAAAAAGTTGGGTTATCTCAATGTAGAAGTTCATCGCAATGATAAAATCGCTTTAGAAGATATTCAGCATTTTGACAAAATAGTATTGTCGCCAGGACCAGGTGTGCCAAGTGAATCGGGCATTTTGCTCGATGTAATTAAAACATATGCTGCTACGAAAAGTATTTTTGGCGTATGTTTGGGTTTACAAGCTATTGCTGAGGCATTTGGTGGTATATTAATCAATCTACCAGCGGTGTTTCACGGAGTAGCACTTAATGCTACTATTATTGAATCTGATATATTATTCCAAAATGTATCATCGCCTATGCAAGTTGGTAGGTATCATTCGTGGGCTGTGTCAAACAAGCGTTTTCCCGATTGCTTACGCATTACGGCAGTAGATGAAGAGGGGACAATTATGGCGTTGGCTCACAAGGAATATGATGTGCGAGCGGTGCAATTTCATCCCGAATCGGTACTAACTCCCCAAGGTGAAACGATGGTGAAAAATTGGCTAGAAAGTAACTAAGCTATTCCTTTGTTTAGCAAAGAAATAACGAGTAGGCTGTTAGTAGCATAAGGTATAACGAGTGAAAAAAGAATACACATGAAACATATATTAACAAGATTATTTGAACAACAAAGTTTGTCGCGAGAAGAGGCAGCTATAGTGCTTACCAATATTGGTAATGGGATGTACAATGAGTCTCAAATAGCGGCTTTTATTTCCGTATTTTTGATGCGAAATATCACCATCGAAGAGCTGATAGGATTTAGAGAGGCTATGTTGCAATTGGCTTTACCGTCAGATCTATCCGAATATAAACCCATTGATATTGTGGGTACAGGTGGCGATGGCAAAAACACGTTTAACATATCTACTCTGAGTTGCTTTGTGGTAGCAGGTGCAGGATATAAAGTTGCCAAACACGGTAATTATGGCTCAACTTCTATCAGTGGAGCATCCAACGTGTTGGAGCATTTTGGTGCCAAGTTTACCACCGACATGGGGCTATTGCGTAAGTCGATAGAGCAATCGGGTGTAGCGTATTTGCACGCACCATTATTTAACCCAGCTATGAAAAACGTAGCACCTATTCGTAAGGCTTTGGGTGTACGTACTTTTTTTAATATTCTAGGACCACTTATTAGTCCTGCACGACCCACGTACCAATTATTAGGCGTGTATAACCTAAAAATGATTCGGTTGTATAATTATATCAACCAAACATTAGGAGGTACCTATGCTTTGGTGCATTCGCTAGATGGCTATGATGAGGTGTCGCTGACTGCCGATACAAAGGTTGTGAGTAAATTGGGTGAAGAGCTATATACGCCACAGCAATTTGGTTTTGATACATTATCACAACTCGATTTGCATGCAGGAAATTCGATAGAAGAGGCTGCTGTTATTTTTGATTCTGTGTTGCAAAACACCGCTACGAAAGCTCAAAAAGATGTAGTGATTGCCAATTCCGCCTTGGCTATTCGCATTATGTGTCCGCAAAAAATACTTGCAGAATGCAAGCAAGAAGCTCTTGTTTCTCTACAAAGTGGCAAAGCGGCTCTCGCATTTAGTCAGTTTCTAACTATTTATAAAAATTAGTGCCATGACTATTTTAGATACTATTATTGCGAAAAAGCAAGAGGAAATCCTGACTAGAAAACAGCAAGTTCCCATAAGTATGTTGGAGAATGCTCCTTTATTTTCCCGCCCCACGTATTCACTAAAGCAAGCATTAAAGCACTCACATACAGGCATTATAGCCGAATTTAAACGCAAATCGCCATCGAAAGGCTGGATAGCTGAACAAGCTGATGCGGGAGTAATTCCACAAGCTTATCAACATGCAGGTGCTACTGGTTTATCTATACTTACCGACACGCCATTTTTTGGTGGTCAGGTGCAAGATATTATTTCGGCTCGTCCGAGCGTGCAAATTCCTATTTTACGCAAGGATTTTATGGTAGATGAATACCAATTATACGAAGCGCGTGCCATGGGTGCAGATGTTATTTTGTTGATTGCTGCCGCTCTTTCTCCAAAAGAAGTAGCGAGTTTGGCTACATTGGCACACTCATTGTCGCTCGAAGTGTTGTTGGAAATCCACAACGAGGAGGAATTAAAACATATTTGTGCAGATGTGGATATGGTGGGGGTAAATAACCGCAATTTGAAAGATTTTGTTGTGAATGTAGATTATTCATTTGATTTGGTAAATAAAATACCTTCTGAATGTGTCAAAATTAGTGAAAGTGGTTTACAAGATGCACGTGTGGTAAAAGAACTTCGCCGTGCAGGATACCAAGGATTTTTGATGGGAGAGGCATTTATGAAAACGCCTAATCCTGCCGATTCATTACAGCATTTTATACACGAACTTACTAAATAGCTCCATAGATGAAAGTGAAGGTTTGTGGAATGAGGTATTCCGAAAATATTCAAGAATTGGTAGCATTAAGGCCTGATTATATAGGGTTTATATTCTACCCAAAATCTCCACGATATGTAGGCGATGACATCGCCTTACAGTCTTTTTTACCGAAAGTATCGATTACGAAAGTAGGTGTTTTCGTAAATGCTAGCTTAGAAGAAATTAAAACTAAGGTAGCCCAATTTTCGTTAGATATGGTGCAATTACACGGGAGAGAATCGGTTGATCTCTGTCAACAAATACAAAGCTTAGGTATTCCAATAATTAAAGCTTTTAGCATAAAAAATGAAGTAGATATCGCTCTTACACAGGTATATACAGACGCCTGTGATTATTTTCTTTTTGATACTCAAACACCTGATTATGGTGGTTCGGGTGCAAAATTTGATTGGCAAGTATTAGATGCTTATACAGGAAAAATACCTTTCTTTTTGAGTGGTGGAATTGGGCTATACGATGTGCAAGCCATACAATCCTTTTCGCACCCTCAATTGATGGCAATTGATGTAAATAGTAAATTTGAAACATCCCCAGCACACAAAGATATTGCACAATTACACTCATTTATTCAACAAATAAAAACACACAATAATGGATAGAATAGAAGCATTATTCGCTAGAAAAAAAAGTCGCATTTTATCGGTATATTTCACACCTGGGTATCCCAATTTAAACGATACAGTAGAGGTTATAAAAACCCTTGAACAACAGGGTGTTGATATGATTGAAATTGGAATTCCATATTCCGACCCAATGGCAGATGGACCTGTTATTCAGAAAAGTAGCCAAATAGCTTTAGCCAATGGTATCTCGCAGCGTACCTTGTTTGCTCAGTTGGAAAATATTCGACAAGAAGTAAGTATTCCTCTCGTTTTTATGGGCTATTTAAATACGATTATGCAGTTCGGTTTTGAAGATTTTTGCCAAAAAGCAAAAGAAATAGGCATTGATGCACTTATCATCCCAGATATTCCGCTTGATGTGTATGAGGAAGAATATAAGTCTATCGTTGATAAATATGGTTTG
>JAGNUZ010000177.1 GCA_017986765.1 Paludibacteraceae bacterium
AAACCAATACTTTAAGGAGAGTTGTCATGTTTAAACTAGATTTTATCACATCTATTCTTCATTTACCAGAACGTAGTCTTCGCCTCATAAAGGATAATACTTTTATTCTCACACTTCCTGTTGTTTTACACAAATGTCCTCATTGTAATAAACCTACTACCAGGATTCACAGTTATCGTAATCAACCAGTAAAATCTGTTTTTCTTTTTAAAACCAATTACTCACTTATTTACCGTAAACGTCGTTACTTTTGTAATCAATGTTTAAAGCCTTTTTCTGAATTAAATAATTTTATTTCTAGATACCAGCGTATGTCAAAAGCCACTATTGATGCTCTTGTTAATGAACATGGTTTTCTTTCTTCTTCAACCGACATCGCAAGACGCTTTAATATATCTACTACTACAGTTCAACGTATATTCAAACATATTGTACCTGATTCAAATAAGCTTTCTTCTGCTATATCTATTGATGAATTTAAAGGTAATGCCGGCGCTAAGTTTCAAGTAGTTATTAATGATTTAGTAAATTACAATTGTCTAAATATTATTGAAGATCGTTCGCCAGATATTTTATATGCTAAAATTTTAGAGTATCCTTTGGCAGAACGTCTTAAAGTTCGTCATGTAAGTATTGATTTAAGTCCAGCTTTTAAAAAGATGGTGGAAGAATGTTTCCCTAATGCTAAAATTGCGGCAGATAAATTTCATACAGTTCGCATGGCAAATGATGCACTAGATACTATTCGTAAAGAGTTACAAAATACTTTGCCAAAAGAGCAACGTAAATATTTCAAACGGTCTAAATACTTACTGCTAAGTCGTGAGAAAAATTTAAAAACTGATAATGATAGAACTGCTTTGCAGATAATGCTTAACTATTCGGACAAGCTTTCAGCTGCTTATGCATTAAAAGAAGCTTATTTTAATATTATGGACAGTAAAGATAGTAAAGAATTTACTGCATGCTTAAAACAATTTCAGCTAGCAGTAGAAAAGCAGGAATTAAAGCCATTTCAAAAATTACTAAAGACAACAATAAGATGGAAGAGTGAGATTATTCATGCAATAGCAACTGGATATAATAATGGTTTTACTGAAGGATGTAATACGACCATAAAAAACTTAAAACGTATTTGCTATAGTTTTAGAAGCTTTGTAAATTTCAAACGGCGAATTATATTTTTATTAAATAACCCTGACCGTAAAAACCAACGAAAACATCGAGACTCTATAGGATTTTGTGCATGAAAAACCGGACAGAAAATATTTCTGTCCGGTATAGACCACAACATTTGACAAAGAGCCGAAAAAATGCGTAATTCCACTCGTTACCACTACAATGCTCCTGTGGTGATGGTTGTCTGCTACGACACCAACGTCAGCTGGAAACGAGACTTCGACGAAAAAGACGAAGGGATCGTCGATGCTAGCGTAGTAGCCACCCACATGCTATTGGAAGTCGCAAACCTAGGTCTTGGCTCTACCTGGGTCGGACACTTCGATCCAGAACTCATCAGTAAAAATTTCAATCTGCCTGACACAATCCTACCTGTAGCTCTCCTACCGATCGGCTACCCCGCACCAGAAGCCAAACCAGCTCACCTCCACGACAGCAGAATAGAACTAAACGAATTTGTCTTCTACAATCAATTCCCAGCAAACTACAACAGTGAAAAAACCGACAGCACAAAGAAATAATATTTCTCTCTAAAGCAATGGAGTCCATCTATGTTTTCTAATAAGAAGATGAGGTGTATTGATGAAAAATATCGCTTTTCTCTTTTGTTCAAATTACTTTGATAAAAATCAACCAGATGAGGATTATCAAGAAGAATATAACTGCGTTAAAAAAATGGGAAAAGAAATTTTATTATTTTCTCTAGATGGTTTCCTCGAAAAAAACATAGTGGATATCCGAATCACTAACGAACCTACTACTCTAATTTATCGTGGTTGGATGCTTACCTATGATGAATATACTGCTTTATATCAGGCTTTGCTCAGCAAAGGCTTTACCCTCATCAATTCACCCGAACAATATCGGCAATGCCATTATCTTCCCTTTTGGTATGACTTATTAAAAAACAATACCCCCAACTCTTTGTGGACAAAAAATATTCCAAAAGACGAAGAGATTCTCCAGCTCTTAAAAAAATTTGGTACAAAACCACTTATTGTGAAAGATTATGTAAAATCAAGAAAGCACGAGTGGAGTGAAGCCTGTTTTATTCCTAACCCAGCGGAACTTTCAGCAGCACTCCAAGTTGTAAGTACATTCATAGCTCGACAAGCAGCCAACTTAGTAGGTGGTGTCGTTTTACGAGAATATGTTTCTTTGAATTTATTAGGAAACCACGAAAAAAGTGATATGCCGATTGCAAAAGAAGTTCGTATTTTTTGTTTTCGCCACAAACCATTTGCCTACATCCAATACTGGTCCGGGGCAGAAGCATTCAATATCAATGACTATCAAGAATTAATCAATCAATGTGCCTTGCTTGATAACAATTTCTACACAATTGATCTAGCCCAAACAATCGACAACCAGTGGATCATCATGGAAGTTGGAGACGGGCAAGTCTCTGGATTGCAAGAATATGATCCAGCACTGTTTTACGAGAAATTATTTGAACTTTTATCGTAACAAGCTCTATCGTCAACTTATCTTTTTAGCAAACCTACCGAAATACAGAAAAAAGCAGTTAGAAAAATCTAACTGCTTTTTCTTTTTTACTAATACCTATCT
>JAGNUZ010000178.1 GCA_017986765.1 Paludibacteraceae bacterium
TAGCAGTAAAGAGCTTGCCGACAAACAAGCCATTGCCGTTTTCGCCAATAACCTGAAACAATTGTTATTAGGATCTCCTTTGGGCGAAAAAAGGGTGCTTGCCCTCGACCCTGGCTACCGAACAGGATGTAAAGTGGTATGTTTGGATGCTCAAGGCAATTTGCTACACAACGAAACCATCTATCCGCATCCACCACAAAAAGAGACCGCTCAGGCTGCCCGCAAAATACAACAATTGGTAGAAACATACGCCATACAAGCCATTGCTATAGGCAACGGAACTGCCTCCAGAGAAACGGAAACGTTTATGCAACACATTCGCTATCCCTTGGCTGTAGATATTTTTGTAGTAAGCGAAAATGGGGCTTCGGTATATTCGGCTTCTAAAATTGCCCGCGATGAGTTTCCTCAATACGATGTTACGGTGCGTGGAGCTATATCCATTGGGCGTAGGTTGATGGATCCCTTGGCTGAATTGGTAAAAATAGACCCAAAATCCATTGGCGTAGGGCAATACCAACACGATGTGGATCAAAATAAATTGCAAGCAGCATTAGACGAAACGGTAGTACATGCCGTAAATTTAGTGGGTGTAAATTTAAATACTGCCAGCGAACATTTGTTGCGTTATGTGTCGGGACTGGGACCAAGTTTGGCTAAAAATATTGTAGCGTATCGTTCGCAAAATGGCGAATTTACCAGCAGGGAAGAGCTAAAAAAAGTGCCACGCATGGGTGAAAAAACCTTTGAGCAAGCCGCAGGATTTTTACGCATTGCTGGAGCACAAAATCCCTTGGATAACTCTGCTGTGCACCCCGAAAGTTACTATGTAGTAGAAAAAATGGCAAAAGACCTGAATTGTCAATTGGCTGATTTAATTGGTCAAAAAGAGCTAGCACAACGCATACAGCTCGAACGGTATATCGACCAACATATAGGTTTACTTTCGCTCAACGACATCTTAAAAGAACTCGAGAAACCGGGTAGAGACCCCCGTAAAAAAGTCAGTGTAATCACTTTCGACCAACGCATTACTACTATCAACGATGTGCAAGTAGGCATGTTACTTGACGGGATTGTAACCAATATCACCAACTTTGGTGTGTTTGTAGATATCGGTATCAAGGAAAATGGCTTGGTGCATATTTCGCAGTTAGCAAACAGCTATGTATCTGACCCAAGCACCATTGTATCCTTGCATCAAGCTGTGCAAGTAAAAGTAATACAAGTAGATACGGAAAAGAAACGGATTCAGCTCAGCATGAAAACGGGCGAATAAAGGGAATGTGAAACAATCATTTCACCAACCGAATACCCTCTTCCTCTATGGTTATCAAACGTCTTTTGTACAATTCGCCTATTCCCTCCTCTTGTCATAGTTTGTATTATCGCACTACACGCTGAGCGTATGCCTATTGCATACGTTTAGTGCATAGGAACTCAACCATGTTAAAGAGCTTACGTAGAACGAGGATTACAATCTATGAAGTTTCAAACATTGATATAAAACAACAAAAAATAAAAATTTATTACAAAAAGTTTGTTTCCCAATAGGGAAATATTTATCTTTGACAAAAATTATGAATGAAACCAAACTTTGACATAGAATTATTGCCTGAAGCGGTAGAATTTTTAGAAAACCTTGACGAAAAATCAAGAGAAAAAATTTATTACACTATCAAAAAAGCACAATTTGTAAACGACAACGAATTATTCAAAAAGTTAAACGAATTTATTTGGGAATTTAGAACTTTATATAAAGGAAAAGCATTTCGACTTTTTTCGTTTTGGGACAAATCAAACGGGAGAGAAACCTTGATTGTGGCTACTCACGGAATTTTAAAGAAAACACAGAAAACACCAACAAAAGAGATTAAAAAAGCCGAAGAAATAAGAAAACAATATTTAGAATACAAGTCAAAAAGTAAATAATATGGCAACAAATAAGTTTAAAACCGTTTCGCTTGATACCATGATAGACAAACACATTGGAAAGCGTGGAACTGAAAAGCGAGAAAAATTTGAGAATGAGTTGAGAATTGACCTCTTAGGACAAGCCATAAAACAAGCTCGACAAGCATGTAATATGACACAAGAAGAATTAGGGGAGCTTGTGGGTGTTCAAAAAGCACAAATTTCAAAAATTGAAAACAGTGTTAAAAATGCAAGATTTGAAACTATTATGAAAGTGTTTGAAGCCTTGGGTGCTAAGGTAAGTTTTAAGGTAGAACTGAATAATAAAAAATTAGCATACTAAAATGCATTCCATCTGGAGTTCTTGCTTGCCACACAATTCATTTTGTGCGGTAGCGTAGGAGGAATAAAGGGAATGTGAAACAATCATTTCACCAACCGAATACCCTCTTCCTCTATGGTTATCAAACGTCTTTTGTACAATTCGCCTACTACTTTTTTGTACGATTTTTTGCTAATGCCAAAAGTGGCATAAATTTCTTCTGGAGCAGTTTTGTCGGTAGTAGGTAAAAATCCTCCAGCATCAGTAAGTTTTGCCAAAATGCGTTCTGCCTCTGTCATTACGTGTTGTGCTCCTGAACGTTGCAATCGTACATCAATCTTGCCATCTTCCCGTACTTGCTTAATAAAAGCAGGCACTTTCTGTCCAACAGCAACGGGATTAAAAATTTCGTTTTGATAAATCAAGCCCAAATACATATTGTTGATGATGGCTTTGTAGCCTAAATCGGTTTTTTTCGCAATCAAGGCTTCTACTTGGTCGT
>JAGNUZ010000007.1 GCA_017986765.1 Paludibacteraceae bacterium
GTATTGCTCGTACTTACCAGGATTGTGAATAGCCCTACAATCAAACACATATCCACCCCCATTGCCAGAATCATCTGTGGGAATGCCTTTTTTATACGAGAAACTAGCCACTTTTACCAACAAGTTCGATGCTGTAGGCTGAATAGGAACTTTCGTATATACCGCCACTAAGTGTTGTAATACAAATACTAAATACGGGAACTCTATCTCAAAATGTGTATTTGCAAGCAAAGTCCTCAGATTCTGAATGGCAAACGGTATGCTATCAATAAAATGTTTTTTTCGTTCTATCAACCCTCTAAAACCATACGCTCCCAAAACTTGCAAATTTCTAAAAAGTACAAATAAATTCAATTGCTTGCGGAAATGCACCACATCAACACATACAAAAGGCTGCAATGCAGTAAGGTAAGTCGCTATCAACTCTTCTCTGACTGCAGACGGGAAATTCGCTTTTGCTTGATATACAAAAGAAGCTACATCGTAATACAAAGGACCTTTTCGTCCACCTTGGAAGTCGATAAATGATGGTTTACCGTTGCGGAGCATCACATTACGACTTTGAAAATCACGGTACATAAACGTTTCGGAAGGTTCTGCTAATAAGACTTCTGCCAATTTTTCAAACTCATTTTCGAGGTTCTCCTCGTTGAACTCAACAGCCGAAGGTTTTAAGAAACAATACTTGAAATAATTCAAATCCCACAATACCGTTCTTTTGTCGAACGAAGGTTGCGGAAAACAGTGCGAAAAATCAAAATTCTTCGCACCATTGAATTGTATAGAAGGTAAATAAGCGATTGTTTGTTTCAGTAATTGCACTTGGGTTTCATCAAAGACTCCCGTTTCTCTGCCTGTTTTGATAGAATCAAACAAAGCAATATCGCCCAAGTCTTCTACCAAATAACACATTTCATCTGCTGATACAGCCAATACTTTCGGAACGGGTATTCCTTGTGTATGAAGCTGTCGTGCAATGGCTATAAAAGCCCTATTTTCTGCAATAATAGTACCTAAAACACCAATATAAGTAGTATTGGAGGAATGCAAACGAAGGTATTTTCTATTTGAGCCAGCAATAGGCAATTCTGCTACTGATACAGGATTTTCACCTGTAAGTTGATAAAAAAGCTGAATCAAATCTTCCATGCATACTATTTTTGATACGAAATAATGGAAATATAATATTTTTCTGCAAATTGCTTTTGCGCCTCGGCGTAGGGCTTGGTTTTCTCTTGCTCTTGTTCGGCAATGAGGGCATAAATCGAAGTTGTTAAGGTTTCTTTTTCAGAGACATTAAGCGCTGCATCTTTTTGTATATCCACCAGCAAAGGATAGTATTCGTTGAGTACATACTGGTAGAATTGGAGCAATTCCACCATGCGATTACGCAAGTCTATTTCCCCTCGAAAGTCATCCTTTTGCTGTATTTTTTGTATGGATTTAGACACCTGTATTTGAGCTTCTTCTATCAGCAAAATCGTTGTAGCCACATCAGATTGCTTCACACTTGCATTTACCTCTTTTATGGAGGCTAGCACCTTTTGTTGCTCTCGTATTAGCGCATCGTTATAATCGGCAGGAGCTACACACGACAGAAATAGCAAAGGAAACAAGCAATAAAATAACCGATACATTAGGGTTTCATTTCTTTTAGCTCGTCAATGGCTTTTTTCCTAAATTCCAAATCCTTTTGAGAGGCTGCCATTTTACTACGGATATCGTATAATTTATATTCTAATTTATTGCGTTGTTTCAAAATTTTCTCTTGCTCTTTTTGTTGTTTCGCAATATCTTTTGTGTCCAAGGAGTTCGGATCAGCTTTCGACACATCTACTTTCTCTGCATCAAATCTTGCTTGATCGCTATTTGTAGTATTAAACTGATTTGTCAATCTATCTTGTTGCGTTTGCAAGGAAGCTATCGTTTTTTCAATGGCTTTTTTCTCTTTTAACTGTTCCGCCATAGAACGCTCGTATATAAATTCGCGCACTGTTAACTCTAATCCTGTTAGCCATTTATTAACACGCTCTTGCACCTCTGGAGCAGTTGGGTCAATATAATTATTATAACCTTGCGTCATAAGCAGTTCAATAGTCCCTGCATTTTTTGAGCCCGATATACGCAGGTAAAAATCAAATTGATTACTCCATAAGGGCACGTACTCTACACCTTGAAAAGCAACGAATTTCGCTTTTGCTTTTTTGCCAGACAAACCTTCTTTTTTCAATTTCTCCATCACGGCCATCTCAATATCCTCGGCAGGATAATTGAATGTAACGGTCGAAACACTTACCTTGTCTTTGTTGGGAGCATTAGTCGTTTTTATGATAGGCATACCTACTTGTGCCATAGCTGACATGGCAACAAACAGAAATCCCAAAGAGAGCATTGCTATTTTTTTCATCTTTTTCCTATTTTTCAATTAATATTAACACAAAGATAAAAGATTTTTTTTTAAAACTCAAGATTTTCGTCGTTTAATTCACTGTTGTTTCGATTGTCTTGTTGCTGTTTTCGTCCATTCTTCATGTTTCCAAAATTATAGGTCGCAGTAAGGCGGAAACTTGTGCCAATAGAAGTTTCTCCACTTTCTTGATAGAACCCTTCGCCCCATGTTGTATTTCTATATCGTTGCGAGTCGAGTAAATCTCTTATCGTAAGACCAAGATTGAGCGCTCCTTTGAAAAATGTTTTCCGAACACCTAAATCAACGCCATACATATGCTCTTGACTACCTTGGGCGATTAGCTGTGGTGCACGATAATAGGCCGTAAGCTGTGAGGTAAAACCTTTTTTGATAATATAATTGGCATTGACTCTCGCATTCCACGAAAAATTTTCCGTATCAGCAATTTGATATTCGGCATTTCCTGCCAAGGCATAATAATATGTATTCAAAGTAGAAGTTAAATCTAACTTACTTTTCAAAAATCTGTTTTTTACAACAAATTCAGTACCTGCTGATTGCGATGAAGTTAAGTTCCTATACGTTGTTTCCATCACCTCTGCTTGCAATTTGCGTACACGTTCCACCACATCTGTCGTCATGCGGTAATACAAAGAAGTAGAGAATGTATGCCCCGACTCCCAAGTTTTGATGTAATTAAACTCAAAAGCATTGGTTAATTCAGGCATTAAATCTGGATTGCCATACGAAATATTCAACTCGTCGGTACGGTTTACAAAATCGTTTAATTGCCAGCCTCGTGGACGGTTAATGCGGCTCGTATAGTTCAACTGTAATTCATTATTTCCTGCCAATGATTGCGATAAAAATAGGGACGGAAACACATTAAAATAAGAACGATTTTTGCCCTCTGCCTCTGTAATAGTCTGTTCTGCACGCAAACCTACTTGAAAGCTGAAATCAGCCAGCTTGTGCGAATAGGTGGAATAGGCGGCAAAAATATTTTCTATATACGTAAACTCATTGTATTTGGTAATATCTTCGACCAAAGGGCTTGATACAGAAATCGAATCAAACAATCGGTCTTCGCTAAAAGAACGACGATTATCGTATCGGAATCCACTTTCCAATTTATTATCTTTCGTAAACTTATTAAAATAATCGCCCTGCCATGTTATCATAGACATATTGCGATCAGCACTTTGCTCCTGATAGGTGCTAGAATTTGGAATATACACCCCATCTGCTCCATAGCGAGTAGATGCATATTGATTGCCTGAACCATTCATCCCCGCCACATGATACAGTGAAGAAGAAAGTTCATGATTGCCTTTGTCAAAAAAATGCTTGTAATCCATCGAAACATTGTAATGTTTGCGGCTATTTTGATTTGTAGAGAACCGCTCCCTTGTTTCCAAGGTATCCCTATTCGCATCTAAAGAAGAATAATAAATCTCGCTACTCCCTGAAAAATCGCCCAACATACCAAAACCACTAATGCCTATATCATTTTTTTTGTTGATGTGGTAAGTTACTCCTGCTCTCACAAAAGCCATGTTTCTATCTCTTTGAGAGATGTTCTCTTGATTCAAATGCGACACAGTATCAGTTCCGTTTATGGTAGCTCGGTTGTTGTAATTGTCATTTATTCTGTTTCCACTACGCAAGGAGGCACTGGCTTGTACATCAAACTTGGGTCCGTTGTACATGTAGTTACCGCCCAAAGAACCATTCCATGCTCCTGCTAAATCATAACCTATACTTGAGTTGGCACTTGCCAAATACGACCCGCTATTCTTTTCTTTGAGCACAATATTGATAATACCAGCACTTCCTTCGGGGCTATAACGTGCGGATGGATTTGTAATCACTTCTATTTTCTCAACAGTTTCTGCGGGCATTTGTTCCAGCACTTGTCCTCTATTTTCGTCGGTTAACCCAGAAGGTTTGCCATTAATCCAAATTTCGACAGACGAGTTGTTTCTCAACGATACATTCCCCTCTATATCAACGGCAACGGACGGAATATTCTTGAGCACATCGGTCGTCGTAGAGCCTTGTGCGAGAGCTGTTTCGTCCACATTAAACACTTTTTTGTCAATTTCAAACGACATGCCTGAACGCTGCCCCACGACTTGAACCTCTTCTATGTTTTGTGTGTTTTCATTCAGCACAATGCGGTTAAAGCGAAGAGTGTACTTATCTGCAGTAAGTACCGCTCCTGCTTGAAAAGAAGTGTATCCTACAAAAGACACTTTGAGCACATAGGCTCCCAACTCCAAACCCTGCAATACAAATCGACCCTCTGCATCCGCCATAGAAGCCTTTGTAGGCTCATTTGCTCCTTCATAATACACAGCAACATTTGCAAATTCGAGGGGTTTCATTGTAGTGCGGTCAATAACAAGACCTGCAATTTGACCAATTTGTGCCAAGGATGAAAAGGCGATAAGCATCCAAAAGATGCTTATTAAAAATATATTTCTCATGATAAATTACGGTTAGTTTAATTGTGTAAGGGTAAGACGCAGAAAAAGGCAAAAGGTTTAATGCAGAAGAAAAAAAAATTACACTAAAAAACTTTGAATAGCTAAAGTGTATGATTTAATACCGAAACCAGAAATAGCACCTTTGCATACAGGAGTAAGAAAAGACTCGTGTCGGTACGATTCTCGCGCAAACACATTGGATATATGCACCTCAACGACAGGAGTTTGTATGGATTTTATGGCGTCAGCTATCGCAATAGAGGTATGCGTATATGCACCTGCATTGAGAATGATACCATCGGCAGAAAACCCAACTTCGTGTAATTTATTGATAAGTTCACCTTCTACATTCGATTGATAATACACAATATCAATTGTCGGAAATGCCTTGCGAATATCCGCAAGCATTTCTTCAAAAGATTGATTCCCATACACTTGAGGCTCTCTTAATCCGAGAAGATTAAGATTAGGACCATTTATTACAACTAATTGCATATACGTTTCTTTATTAAAAATACAATTGGCACAATTTACTTATTCAATAACAGTAACCCAGCCATGCGTATCAGGCTCGTCTCCGTATTGAATGGCTCGCAATTTATTGTACAACTTTTCGCTTACTTTACCAGGTTTTCCATCGGCCGAAAAAACATACGACTTCCCTTCGTCAATATCATCAATGCGTTGAATAGGACTAATAACGGCAGCTGTTCCGCAAGCTCCTGCTTCTTCAAAAGTTGCCAACTCGTCTTCTGGCACAAGTCGTTGCTCTACTGTCATCCCAAAGTCTTTTGCTAACGCCATCAAACTATTATTGGTGATAGACGGCAAAATAGAAGATGATTGAGGCGTAACATAGGTATTATTCTTAATACCAAAAAAATTAGCTGCACCGCATTCGTCGATGTATTTTTTTTCTTTCGCATCTAAATAGAATACGTTAGAATAACCCATTTTATGAGCTTTTTCAACTGCTACCAAACTAGCAGCATAATTGCCACCAACTTTGTACGTCCCTGTTCCGAGAGGAGCTGCACGGTCGAAATTGCGCAAAATAACAAAAGGTGTGGTTTGAAAACCTCCCTTGAAATACGGACCGACTGGTGTAACAAACAGAATAAACTCATATTCTTTAGCAGGATTAACGCCTACTTGTGCACTTGTGCCAATAATCAACGGTCGAACATACAATGAAGCTCCACTTTCGTAAGGTGGCACAAAACGTTCATTTTCTTTGATAACAAGAGCCACGGCTTCTTTGAACTTATCGACAGGAAATTTCGCCATCAAAATGCCTTCACACGAATTTTGCATACGCTTGGCATTCTCATCCATACGGAATACGCGAATCTTACCGTCTTTGCCTCTAAAAGCTTTTAATCCCTCAAAACATTCTTGTCCGTAATGCAAACAAGTTGCCGCCATGTGTAAATTAAAGTGAGCCTCTGTATGTTTCCTTAATTCTCCCCACTCTCCATCCTTGTACGAGCAACGAATATTGCAATCCGTTGGCATATAACTAAACGACAAATTTGACCAATTAATTTCTTCCATGTCCGAAACGCTAAAAATGTTTATTGATTTTTGAGACTGATATCTATGCGATACAAAAGTAGTACTTTTTTATATAAAACAACTGAACAACAAGGGGTTTTTACATAAAAATACAGAATATATATAGTAATAGTTGTTAAAGTATTTCATTCTTAACCCTACAAATGCTACCTTTGTGTTTCACGTATTTCATAAATAGAGTTCAATATATACCTCACTCATATATGAAGAAATTTTTAAAGCTCACGCTGGCTTCTTGTTTGGGCTTCACCCTCTCATCCCTTTTATTCATTGGGATGTTTATTCTTGTGCTTGTATTCGGGATGGCCGGAATATCTTCCTCCAAAAAAATAGAAATTGTAGAACATACTGTGCTACATATTGAACTCGAAGGCACACTCAGCGAGCAAACACGAGAAACACCATTTTATGACTCTTGGTCGAATGACGGAAAAATCACAGGACTGCACGAACTTATAGAAACAATAAACACCGCAAAAGAAGACGACAACATAGCGGGAATTTGGCTTGATATGGGCTTTATTTCAGCAGGCAATGCTTCTATTGCAGAACTACGCAAGACCTTAGAAAACTTCAAAAAATCGGAAAAATTCATCGTTGCTTATGGCGAAAACTACTCGCAACAAATGTATTATTTAGCGACAGTTGCCGATAAGATATTTGTTCATCCCTCAGGCTCTATTGAATTAAAAGGTCTGGCTTCTCAGCCCGTTTTTCTCAAAAATACACTTAGTAAATTGGGCATCAATATGCAAGTAGTAAAAATAGGCGACTATAAAGGTGCTCCCGAAATGTACACCCGCACTACAATGAGCGACGAAAACAAACTCCAAACCTCCTCTTTATTAAAACAGCTCTGGCTCACTATGCGGAATACGATAGCCGATAGCCGAAAAATTTCTCCGACTGATGTGGATATGTATGCGAAAAAATCTTCACTTTTCACTCCTACGCAGAACTATATTGCAATGAACTTAGCAGACAGCTTGCTCTATCCTGATGAAATGCTGAATTATTTCAAAACACGCATAGATAGCTCGTTTAACGAAGAAACGCAACTAACCACAGCCTTTGATTACAAAAATAGCTGGACGGATAAAAAAGAAAACAAAGAAAAAATTGCAATCATCTACGCTGATGGTGGTATCGATGATGGAAGTATGGAAGGTATAGATTCAGAAAAACTAGCAGAACTACTTGCAGAATCGAGGAAAGACGAAAACATAAAAGCCGTTGTACTACGTATTAACTCGCCTGGAGGGAGTGCTTTTGGCTCTGAAAAAATATGGAGAGAAACTTCCCTTTACAAAGGATCGAAACCCTTAATAGTATCAATGGGAGATTATGCTGCATCGGGAGGTTATTACATTGCTACCGCTGCTGACAGTATTTTTACGCAAGCAGAAACACTGACAGGATCAATCGGCATTTTTGCTATTATTCCTGATTTTTCTCAATTATCCGAAAAATTAGGTTTCAATTATGATGTGCAAAAAACACATGATCTGGCAGATTTCCCATCATTAACACGTCAATTAACACAACAAGAAAGACAAGTACTGGAAAAATACATACACACAGGGTATCAATTATTTCTAAAACGCTGCTACGAAGGTCGCTCGATGGATGAACGTGAGATAGAAAAAGTAGCAAGCGGTCGTGTATGGACAGGAGCAGATGCTGTAAGCAATGGATTGGCGGACAAAATAGGCGGACTGCAAAATGCGATAGAATCAGCATCCTTACTAGCAGGCGTATCCACTTACGACATCATACATCTTCCAAAAAAGAAAAGTATGTGGGAGGAAATTTTAGATGAAAGTACAATTCGTATGCAGTCATTTTTCACTCCAGGAATGCCAATAAATGAGTACCGCTTTATACGTCTATTTGTGAAAGAAAAAATGAATATGGTAATACAAGCCAGAATGGAGCAAAACTTAGAGGTATGGTAAAAAAGAGAAAACATTCAGCACATATACTATTACTTCCAGTTTCATGGATATATGGTTTGATAACGCGTGTACGAAATTACATGTTTGATAATAATCTACTCCCGATAGAGAGTTTCCCAATCAGCATTATATCTATTGGTAATATTACCGTTGGAGGAACGGGAAAAACGCCTCATACTGAATACCTGATTAAGTTATTGAAACATAAATTTAATATCGCAGTATTAAGTCGTGGATACAAGCGAAAAACAGTGGGTTATGTGCATGCAGACACATCTGCTTCCGCAAAAACAATTGGGGATGAACCTTTTCAACTCTATCAAAAGAATCCAGACATAGTAGTATCTGTTGATGCGAATCGACGTAATGGTATCAAACAAATTATTGCTCAATACCCACAAACAGATATTATTTTGCTGGACGATGCTTTTCAGCACCGCTATGTGGAAGCTAACCAGTCTATTTTGCTCGTTGATTACAATCGCATGATTACCGAAGACCATCTATTGCCTTATGGCTATTTGCGAGAATCTGTAAGAGGTATAGATCGCGCCGACATCGTTATCATTACGAAATGCCCTCCAGATTTAACACCCATTGAAGCAAAAAGCATATACAAAGATTTGTCATTATTGGCTTACCAGAGTATTTTTTACACTTCGTTTACATACGGCAATATTAAAAGTGTTTTTAACACAAACAACAGTATAAACAAGCTCATTATTAAGCAAAAAAAGTATGCTATCTTGTTAGTTACAGGCATCGCTCAACCAGAACCGCTAATACAGTACGTAAAGAAACTGGCACACAGCTTAGAAACATACACCCTCCCCGACCATCATTTCTTCACGAGCAAAGATATGGCGTATATCATACAGACATTTGAAAAAATGCCGCACGAAAAACGTCTGATAATGGTAACAGAAAAAGATGCTGCACGCCTGATAGGCGACCCGCTTTTCCCCGACCACCTCAAGCCATATACCTGCATGCTCCCTATTCGCGTAGAATTTTTATTTGGCCAAGAAAAAATATTTAACTCTAAAATAATCGATTATGTTACAAAAAATCAACGAAACAGCAACGTTCCTCAAAGGAACAATGCAACGATTTCCTAAAGTAGGTATAATTTTAGGAACAGGGTTAGGCGAATTAGCCACACAAATTACCGAAGCACAAGAAATTCCGTACGAAACAATTCCAAATTTCCCTGTTTCTACAGTAGAAGGACACAGCGGAAAATTGATTATTGGCAAATTGGGCACCACAGAAGTGCTTGCCATGCAAGGCAGATTCCATTATTACGAAGGATATTCTATGCAAGATGTAACCTTTCCTATCCGTGTAATGAAGGCTATTGGTATTGAAACAGTATTGGTATCGAATGCCAGTGGTGGTGTAAATCCAAGTTTTGAAATTGGCGATTTGATGATTATTACCGATCACATCAACGTATTTCCAGAGCATCCGCTAAGAGGAAAAAACCATGCTGAATTGGGTGTGCGTTTCCCAGATATGAGCCAAGCATATTCCAAAGAATTAATTGCAAAAGCAAAAAAAATTGCGGATAAAAATAATATCAAAGTAGTAGAAGGTGTTTATTTGGGCACATCAGGACCTACTTTTGAAACTCCTGCCGAATATGTATATTTCAGAAACTGCGGAGCTGATACCGTGGGTATGTCAACCGTACCCGAAGTAATTGTTGCAGTTCATAGTGGTATTAAAGTATTTGCCATGTCGATTATTACCGACCTAGGAGTACCTGGTAAAATTGTAGAAGTAAGCCATGAAGAGGTGCAATTGATTGCCAACAAAGTACAACCAAAAATGACGCTCATTATGAAAGAGTTAATAGCAGAATTATAGCCTATTGATTGTGCTTACATAAAAAGTAGAAAAGCAAAAAAACACACATACATTTTTCTTACTCAAGATATTTTTTGTACTTTTGTACGTTCATTTTTGAGGAAAATTTAATTAGTGAATATCAATTTATAAATAATAAAAAAAACATGTGCAGAATTGAAAAAATTGTAGCGCGCGAAGTACTTGATTCGCGTGGTAACCCAACGGTAGAAGTTGATGTAACATTAGTGTCTGGAATCGTAGGTAGAGCTGCTGTACCATCTGGTGCATCTACTGGTGAGAACGAAGCTATTGAATTACGCGACGGCGACAAAAAACGTTACCTTGGTAAAGGTGTATTGAAAGCTGTTGACAATGTAAACAACGTAATTGCTCCTGAGCTTATCGGTATATGTGCTATGGAACAACGTGCTATCGACAAAAAAATGATTGAGTTAGACGGAACTAAAACAAAATCTAAATTAGGCGCAAATGCTATTTTAGGTGTTTCTTTAGCTGTTGCGAAAGCGGCTGCTGAATACCTTGGCTTACCTTTATACCGCTACATTGGTGGTACAAATGCATTTACACTACCTGTTCCGATGATGAACATCATCAACGGAGGTTCTCACTCTGATGCTCCTATCGCTTTCCAAGAATTTATGATTCGCCCAATTGGTGCAACTTCATTCCGCGAAGGTTTACGCATGGGTGCTGAAGTGTTCCATTCATTGAAAAAAGTATTACACGACCGCAACCTTAGCACTGCTGTAGGTGATGAGGGCGGTTTTGCTCCCGCTCTTAACGGTACAGAAGATGCTCTTGAGTCTATTCTTTTAGCCGTAGAAAAAGCAGGCTACAAACCAGGTTCTGACATTACAATCGGATTAGACTGTGCTGCTTCTGAATTTTACAAAGACGGGATTTATGACTATTCTAAATTTGAAGGACCTAACGGAGCTAAACGTAATTCTGCTGAACAAGCTCAATACTTAGCCGAATTAGCAGCAAAATACCCTATCGATTCTATCGAAGACGGTATGAACGAATCAGATTGGGACGGATGGAAAGTACTTACAGAAAAAATTGGCGACAAATGTCAATTAGTAGGTGATGATTTATTTGTAACTAACGTTGAGTACTTGAAAAAAGGTATCGATTTAGGTTGTGCTAATTCTATTCTTATCAAAGTAAACCAAATTGGAACTTTGACAGAAACATTAGACGCTATCGAAATGGCTCACCGTGCTGGTTACACTTCAGTAACTTCTCACCGCTCTGGCGAAACAGAAGATGCGACTATTGCTGATATCGCTGTTGCAACAAACTCTGGTCAAATCAAAACTGGTTCTTTGAGCCGTTCTGACCGTATGGCTAAATACAACCAATTACTTCGCATAGAAGAAGAATTAGGTGACTTAGCTGTATATGGCTACAAAAAATAAGCAGATATATCTGTAGTTTCATTCAAAAAGCCTATCAACAAATGTTGATAGGCTTTTTGAGTTTAGAACAATACTGACGGCTAAGACAAGAAGGATATCAATACACCCGCAGCTACTGCTGAACCAATTACACCCGCAATATTACTCGACATACAATATTGTAAAATATGATTTTTCTTGTCATAACGTAAGGCTATTTCATTCGCCACACGCGACGCCATAGGGACAGCACTCAAACCTGTAGCTCCAATCAATGGGTTGATTTTCTTCTCAGAAAATAGATTCACTAATTTTACAAATAAAATTCCACCCGAAATAGATAAGGCAAAAGCCAAGAATCCACCGACGATAATACCAATGGTTTGCCAATTAAGAAAGGCTTCAATGGTCATAGTTGCCCCTACGCACAATCCTAAAAAGATAGTTGCCGTATTTAGAATAGAACCCGAAGCGGCGTCGGACAGACGTACGGTATTAGCTCCAATTTCTTTAAGCAAATTACCAAACATGAGCATACCTACCAAAGGAACGGACGACGGCACAAACAAGGCAACAAGAGCCGTTACCGCAATGGGGAAAATTATTTTGGTAACACGTAAATTCTTAATCTCTGTTTTGGATGGGAATTTCTTTTCCTGTTCCTTCATGTTTATTCGCAATTCTTTCTCCGAACACAACAGCTTTACGACTAAAGGAATAATAACGGGCACTAAAGCCATATACGAATAGGCTGCAATAGCGATAGGACCTAATAAATGCGGAGCTAACTTGATGGTGGTAAAAATAGCTGTCGGTCCATCAGCCCCTCCAATAATACCTAAAGAAGCCGCTTCTTGTGGAGTAAAACCCAGCATAATGGCGGCAATCAATACCGTGAAAATACCTAATTGTGCCGCAGCACCAAAAATAGACAAGCGAATATTCCGCAACATAGGGCCAAAATCAGTCAACGCCCCTACTCCCATAAAAATAATAGGAGGTAAAAAGCCCGTTTTAATAAGCATGTAATACAAAAAGTTCATAATACCCAATTCATGCGCAATCTCATGCAAGGGCATTTCCCATATGCTTTTCATTTCACCGCCTACCGCAACAAGCCCATCTGAATTGGCTTGGATTACACCCATTTGCCCTCCAGGGAAATTCGCTATAAGCACTCCAAAAGCAATAGGAACGAGCAACAATGGTTCGTATTCCTTTTTTATTCCCAAATACAATAATAAAAATGCGACAGCATACATCAATAGAAATTGAGGTTCAGCAATAATATTGCTAAAAGCCGTCATTTCATATAAATTTTCTAGAATCTCCATACTTATTATCTATTAAGAAATAACGAGTAGCACATCATCTTCTGAAACGCTATCTCCATTGGTCACCAAAAATTCACTAATCACGCCATCAAACTCTGCATAAATTGCATTGTACGTTTTCATGGCTTCAACATAACACACTACATCGCCCTTTTTAACACTTGCTCCTAGATTTAATGGTGTATCAGAAGCTGATTTAGTTAAGAAAAATCGACCCTCTAATGGAGACAAAAGAGCTTCTCCTCCCGTTTTTGTAGGCTTCGAGACTTCAGTGGGAGCTGCATTTTCTGTATAAGCTTCAAGTTCTACTTTATAATGTTCACCATTTACAGTCATTTCAAGTGTATGAGGCAAACTAAGATTTGCCAAGGCGTCTTTTTGATTTTTTACTTCACGCAATTCTGCTTCAAAATTCTGTTTGGCTTTGCCTGATTTATAGGCTCTATATTGTTCTGGGTGCATTGCTAACTCAAATAATTCCTCGTCATCCTCTCCCATTTCCCATCCATTTTCTTTCATCTCAGCCTTAAATTCTTCTAAAACATTTGGATAGAGGGCTTGCACTTCTCCTGTATAAAACATGCGTCCTTGTTGAGCAGCTAATTCTTTTATTTCAGGAGCAAGTTCACCTGGCAAACGACCATCTTTACCTAAAATCATATCCCAAGTGTCGTCAGAGATCATTGTCCAGCGTGGCTTTCCTTTTGTCATCTGAATAATATTGAACATCGCCAAATTTTTCACATACTGAGAAAAAGGCGTAACCAATGGCGGGTAACCCACGCGAGGCCAAACATATGCTACTTCATCAAACAATTGAATAAGAAGTTCATCTGTGTTAATCAACTCTTTTCCTTGTTTTTGCAAAGCCTTATTGATAGTTGCTAAATTACTTTTCAAATCGTTCATCAAACTACCCATCATACCTCCTGGTAAACCTGGCTCTATTAACAATGATTGTAAATGTCTATTCGTCTCTGGAATAAAATACCCCAAAAAGTCATCCATAAATTCTTGTGTCAACGAACGCACCTTCATATACGCAGACATGTTAATATCAGGCACGCTAAAGCCTGCGTCTTTCAACATTTCTCGCACCATTAGCACATCGGCGTGCCCTGTTCCCCACGATAAGGGTTCCATACCTACATCTATAATATCGCAACCAGCTTTACACACTTCTAAGATAGAAGCTGGCGTAAAACCAGGACCTGTTTGTCCATGATATTGAACCGTAATAGAAGGGTATTTCTTCTTTATATAGGCTACAATTTTACCCAACGATACGGGGCGTCCAATGCCTGCCATATCCTTCAAGCAAATTTCATCTGCACCATGCCTGATTAACTCATCTGCCATTTGACAATAATACTCAACCGTATGTATAGGCGAAACGGTGATCGAAAGAGCTCCCTGAGCAATCATTCCCGCCTCTTTGGCATATTGCATAGAGGCAATAATATTGCGGGTATCATTTAAGCCACAAAAGGAACGGGAAATCTCTGTTCCTTGGGCTTTTTTTACTTTATAAAAAAGTCGGCGTACATCCTCTGACACAGGATTCATGCGTAAAGCATTGAGCGATCTATCCAACATATGTGTTTGGATACCTGCATCATTAAATGGTTTACACCATTGACGCACAGCTATATTGGGGTTTTCTCCACACAACAAATTGATTTGTTCAAATCCGCCTCCATTCGTTTCCACTCGGTGAAAACAGCCCATGCGAATTATTTCTGGTGCTACCCGAACGAGCTGATCGACTCTTGGCATATATTTACCAGCACTTTGCCACATATCACGGTACACCAATGAAAATTTAATTTCTTTTTCCATGCTTTTCTATTTCAATTTCTCGATGTTTTTTACTGTCAACTTTCCATTGGACATTTGCTTAATAACCTCACCAATGACAAGCTGTGCGGAAGTTTGCACAAGAGCTTGTTTCGATATTGTATCTTTTTCGGGGAAATAGCGGTTTACTAGTAGAATTAATCCCTTTGAAGTAGCCATCACCAATACTAAAACAAAAAAAACAGAGGAAATCCCCACTACAAGCAACAAAAATCCTTCATACAAGTTCTCCATACCACAATTATTAATTAATTACAAATATACAAACCTTCTGACAGAATAACCCTATATTTTCTTACAAAAAGCATGCGCAACAAGTAATATTAGAATAAAATAAAAATAATGCGTAAGAAAAACAATAGTTAACAAGGGAGACTCCTCTACAAAACTATCTAAATAAAACAGAAGACAAATAGACGTTTCAACAAATATACAAAAAATTACTGTATTTTTGCATGTAGGTACAAAAAAAGAAGAAGAGTATACTCTTCTTCTTTTGGTAGGTGGGCCCACTTGGACTTGAACCAAGGACCTACGGGTTATGAGTCCGGTGCTCTAACCAACTGAGCTATAGGCCCCAAAAGTAAACACTAGATTTACCTGCTTATAAGCGGTTACAAAAGTAATTTTTTTTTAGCTAATAACAAAATATTCATTCTAAATATGATAAAAAATATTGTTTTTGATATGGGAGGCGTACTCATCAACCTAGATAAAGATGCGTGTATCAATGCATTTCAACAAATTGGCTTTACAGACATAGAACAATACATCGGGAAGTACGTGCAAAACGGAGTATTTTCATCGTTCGAAAAAGGCGAAATAGATACCCAAACATTTATACGCACTATTCAACTGCATATCGAATATTCAGTGAATGATGAAGCAATCGTAGAAGCGTGGTGTGCTATGTTGCTCGACATACCTGAACACAAGTTATCGCTACTTCGCAGACTCAAAAAATCACACAGATTATTAATGCTTAGTAATACCAATGTGATTCATTTTGAAACAATTAAGCACAACTATTTCGAGAAAGATGGATATTCTATGCATGACTATTTTGAAAAATGCTATCTATCACACCAGCTACAATGTGCAAAACCCGATACGAACATATACGAAATAATGCTACGTGATGCTGGCATTGAACCACATGAAACATTGTTCATCGACGACTCTGCCGACAATATCGCTACAGCCCACGAACTTGGTTTTCACACCTATTTAGCCAAAGAGAAGGAAGATTTCTCGCATTTGTTTGTATCTTTGTAGTTCATTGCTAAATGATATGAAAATAATCACTGACTTACAAACCCCCATTTTAGAACCTACGGCTGTTACTGTTGGCTTCTTTGATGGAGTACATCTAGGGCATCAATACCTCATTAATCGCTTACAAAAAAAAGCCAAAGAAAGAGGATTGCAGACTGTCGTGATTACATTTGCGATGCATCCTCGCGAGGTACTGCAAGCAGATTACATTCCAGAACTACTTACTACTACAAACGAACGGATTGCTTTACTTGAAAAAGCGGGCATCGATATCTGCGTAGTGCTGCCTTTTAGTAAAGAACTAGCGAAACTTACTTCGCAAGAATTTATGGTACAAGTGCTCCAGAAAATTGTACATGCTAGGTATCTCTTAGTAGGACACGACCACCGATTTGGCTCTGACAGACACCATGATGTACACGACTATGCACGTATAGGCAAAGAAATAGGCATGGAAGTAGAAGGCGATCAGGCGTTGGTAGAAGACGATATAAGTATTAGTTCTTCTGTTATCCGCAGAGCTTTGTCTAGCGGTGACATCGTGCACGCAAATCATTATTTAGGATACCCATATTTCTTAGAAGGAACTGTCGTAGGAGGAAAGAAAATTGGCAGAACCATCGGGTTTCCGACAGCGAATATTGCCGTAAACGACCACCGAAAATTAATTCCCGCTGATGGTGTATATGCTACCAAAGTAAGCATTAAAGGAAAAACATATTTGGGAATGATGAATATTGGCACTCGACCAACAATAGAAGACTCCTTGAGAAAAACGATAGAAGTACACATCCTCGACTTTAATGCATCTATCTACCAAGAACTTATCTTAATAGAATTCATGTACCTCCTACGTCACGAAATAAAATTTCAATCGCTCGATGAATTAGTTACTCAACTCGTACGCGACAAAGCTCATACGATAGATGTATTCTCTGTGATAAAAAAAGACTAAATTAATTTGACGCTTGCGATAATACCAAGGTCAAAAAACGATAAAATCGTTCTGCACTCTCAATATCGACTTGCTCATTTGGTGAGTGGGGATACTTAATCGTTGGTCCAAAAGACACCATATCCAAGTGCGGATATTTACTGCCTATAATACCGCATTCTAAGCCTGCATGAATGGTTTTTATTTGCGCCTCTCTATGATAAAAATGCTCGTATTGTTCGTCAACCAAGGATACAATAGTCGAATGAGATTTTGGTGCCCATCCATCATAATTGCCCGACAAGGTAATCTTTGCACCAGCCAAACTAAAAATACTTTCTATCATTGAACGCACTTCACCTTTCATCGAATCAAGATTACTTCTTACCAACAAATGCACACTCACGGCGGTATCCGTGGTATCAATAACGCCCAAATTAGATGATGTTTCCACCGAGCCAATCTGTGGCACAAAGCGATATACACCATTCGGGGCTCCTATTACGGCATTAATAACGTCATCTTGAATGGGTTGAGGCAGTACGCCATTCGGCAAATCAACAGGCTCGATTATACATTGTAAATTAGACTCTACACCCTCGTACTCTTGTTCGTATATAGAGGCAAACTCCTGACAAACAAGATATAAATCTTCTTCTGCATCGGAGGGTACAGTTATCACCGCTTCCGCCTCTCGAGGAATGGCATTAATCACATTTCCTCCTTTTGTCCACGACAAGCGTGCTTCAAAATCAGCTACCAATGTTTTTAGAAAATGAAAAAGCAACTTGTTTGCATTAGCACGTTGCAAGTGAATATCAATACCTGAATGTCCTCCAAGCAAGCCTTTTATGGATACTTTAAATGCCTTATCTCCTTCTGGAACAGCTTCTTTCTCATAAAAAAAATCGCACTGTACACGCACAGCTCCTGCACAGCCAATGATTATTTCGTTCTCGTCTTCGGAGTCTAAATTGATTAGTATATCTCCCTTAAGCAAATCTGCACCCAATCCAAATACACCGTTCATGCCATTTTCTTCATCTACAGTAAACAATGCCTCTATGGCAGAATGAGATAGTTCTTGATTTTCTAAAATACTCAACATTGTAGCGACCCCGATGCCATTATCTGCACCAAGTGTTGTATTATCTGCCATCAGCCAATTATCTTGTATTTTCCATTTTATAGCGTCAGTATAAAAATCATGCTGAATAGATTCATTTTTTTGGGGAACCATATCCAAATGACTTTGCAGAATAATGCTTCTACAATCTTCGTAGCCTGCACTTGCGGACTTACGAATCAGAATATTATTGGCACCATCGCGTATTGTTTCCAATTGCAATGCTTTGCCAAATTCTTCTATATACGCGGTAATCGCCTGCATGTGTCCCGAAGGACGTGGTATCTGGCTAATGGAATAAAAATGTTTCCAAAAAGGTTTTTGCACTAATTGCTCTATCGTATAATTCATTGTGTTCACATATTAAAGTTTAATGACCGTTTTTTCTCCCGAACTTTTTGCAAGTACTCGCCTAATATTGTTGTACCGAGTTAATTCAATCAATAATGCCGTCATCTCTTCATCACTCGCAGTAGCTTGAGCCGTTTTAATTTTCGCAGTCAGTTCTTCACAATAGAATACGACCACTTTTTCTTTAAAATCAAGCAAAAACTTAGCAACACTATACACCAATCGCTCCTGATCCGATTCAATTACTTTGTACTTTTGATGTACCGTACTTAGGGTATGTTTGTCTGTAATAAGGTCAAATACATAGTCTCGAATTTCTCCATTGGCATGATTCAAAAAATAAGATTCAATTTTCTCTTGTTCGCTATCTTGCAAAGCAACTAGCTCGTCTATAATCTGCTTGTGCAAAGGATGTGCAAAAGCGAGCCCATCGGTAGACAAATCATGCAAAATATAGTCCGTAACGGAAATCGTCTGTTCGTTATTCTCATCATCTAAAAAAGAAAGCTGCTTCGCTCCATTTCGCACAATACAAGCTACTAAATTTTGCTCTTGCATAAAGGTAAAATGCAACAAAGAATTATCTGCATACGGTATTCTCTGAGGTTCCTGCGGAGGCAATTCCGTTCTTTCAACGGGTGGAATATGCATATCGTAAGAGCGATTGGCCTGTGCCTCTAACAACACATTGCGTTTCTTATTTACCTCCGAGAATAATACATTCTCGTGCATTTCAAACCGTTTGGCACATTCCTTAATATACACGGAGCGGATAATGGCATCGGGAATAATGGCGATACTCTGAACTATATCGGATATCAGTTTGGCTTTTTTCACCACATCATTGCCTGCATCTTCGAGTAGCAATTGCGATTTAAAATGTATAAAATCCGTTTGGTTCGCCTCCATAAAGGCAATAAAATCACTGGCATTTTGTTTTTTTGCGAATGAATCAGGGTCTTCTCCTGCGGGCAGCAGTACAACTTTTACATTCATGCCTTCTTCGAGTAATAAATCAATCCCGCGTATAGATGCTTTGATGCCTGCTGCATCGCCATCATACAAAACCGTAATGTTAGGCGTAAACCTACGTATAAGGCGTATTTGCCCCGACGTAAGTGCTGTGCCCGAAGAGGAAACCACATTCTCTATACCCGTTTGATACATCGACAATACGTCTGTATATCCTTCTACTAAAAAGCATTTATCATTCTTAACAATGCTCTGCTTAGCAAAATACAGGCCGTATAATTCGTTACTTTTATGGTATATTTCTGACTCTGGCGAGTTGAGGTATTTCGCCATTTTGTCTTCTGTTTTCAAGATGCGACCGCCAAAAGCAACTATTTTACCCGATAAGGTATGAACGGGAAAAATAACACGTCCTCTAAATCTATCAACCAAACTTCCATCTTGCCGTTCGGTGCATAAACCTGTTTTAAGCAAGAACTCCCTTTTATATCCTCTCTCCATAGATACTTTCGCCAATGCATCGTAAGACTCCAAGCTATAGCCTAAGCCAAAACGTTTAATCACATCATCACGAAAACCTCTTTCTTTAAAATAAGATAATCCTACGGCTTTACCTTCGTCTCTCTTCCATAAGGTGTCCTCAAAATAAGTTTGAGCAAACGTATTTAATACAAACAGACTTTCTCTATCATTGCGCTTTTGAAGCTCCTCGTGCGACACTTCTTTTTCTACAATTTCAATATGGTATTTTTTCGCTAAATAACGCAATGCATCGTAATAGGACAACTGCTCGTGCTCCATCACAAAGTTCACAGGCGAACCTCCTTTGCCACAGCCAAAACATTTACAAATATTTTTCGCTGGAGACACGGTAAAGGAAGGTGTTTTTTCATCATGAAAGGGGCACAGTCCAATAAAATTGACCCCTCGTTTTCGCAAAGAAACAAAATCACCTACCACATCACTAATTTGTGCGGTTTGAAGTATTTTATCTACGGTTAATTGCTCTATCATCTGTTTTTTTGTATCGAACACAAATATACATGATTTTTGGTATTAAAAGATTAGCTTTCGGACATTATTTCGTATTCAAAAACATATTGTATATTTGCATAAAACTAAGGAATATTTTTAAGATGAAAACAATATTAATTACAGGAGCAACCGAAGGCATTGGATATGAATTTGCTCAACTATTTGCAAACGGCGAGTATCAACTACTTCTAACGGCTAGAAATACTCAGAAACTGCAAGAAATGTGTACTACATTTTCTGCCCAAGGCATCTCTTGTCGTTTTTTCGCCAAAGATTTGTCAATTATCACAGAAGCTATCAGTCTTTTTGAAGAAATAAAAAAAGAAAAGATAGAAGTAAATTACTTAATTAACAATGCAGGATTTGGCGTTTATGGCAGTTCTAGCACTATCGCGTGGGACAAGGAATTCCAAATGTATCAACTCAACATGATTACATTGGCATACCTCACAAAACAATTTTCCAAAGAAATGGAAGAAAGAGGGTTTGGTCGTATTTTAAATGTCGCCTCTATAGCTGCTTTCCAACCATTACCATATATGGCAGGATATGCAGCGTCCAAAGCGTTTGTATTAAGTTTATCTCAAAGCCTTAATGAAGAATTAAAAGGCAACAATGTGTTTGTTTCTACACTTTGCCCTGGCGTTACCGAAAGTAAATTTCACAGCACTGCAACAACTGAAGAAAAACTGCTTGGCTCAAAACTATTTCCTATTGCCTCTGCCAAAGAAGTCGCTCAGTATGGCACAACGCTTCTATTAAAAGGAACAAGTTTTGGCATATATGGAATCTTTAACAAAGTGCAAGTAGGTCTATTACGTGTACTTCCTCGATGGGTAGTTACGAAAGGCGTTGGCAAAATGATGAAATAATATTTCCCGAAGAATCTGTAGGGAATTTTACGGATGAAGAAAGCTGTTGTGATCATCAATTTGACTACAACAGCTTTTTTTGTTTATATGATAAAAACTAATCTTTAAATTTTGCAGATAAAAATTCTCTATTTAAGCGAGCGATATGGCTGATTGAAATGTTTTTAGGACATTCAGCTTCGCAAGCACCTGTATTGGTACAGTTCCCAAAACCTAGTTCATCCATTTTTCCAACCATCGCTTTTGCTCGGGCAACACGTTCTACTTGTCCTTGTGGCAATAAAGCTAACTGACTTACCTTCGCAGCTACGAATAACATAGCTGAACCATTTTTACAAGCAGCAGCACAAGCTCCACAGCCAATACAAGAGGCTGCGTCCATCGCTTCGTCAGCATTAATTTTAGAGATCGCAATCGCATTTCCATCAGGAACTCCACCTGTATTAACAGACACATAGCCACCTGCCTGAATAATAGCATCATAAGCTCCTCTGTTTACCATAAGGTCTTTTACTACAGGAAAAGCTGCCGAACGCCAAGGTTCAATAGTAATGGTATCTCCATCTTTAAAATTACGCATATGCAACTGACAAGTAGTAATCTCACCGTCAGGTCCATGTGGATGTCCGTTGATATACAAAGAACACATGCCACAAATACCTTCTCTACAATCATGATCGAAAGCAATAGGTTCTTTACGTTCACCAATAAGTTGTTCATTCAAAATATCCATCATTTCTAAGAATGAACTGTCTGTTGAAACATTCTTTAATTGATATAATTCGAATTTACCTTGAGCTTTAGGACCCGATTGACGCCATATTTTCAGCGTTACATTTATTATTTTTTCCATTTTACAGAATTTCTTTTTGGTTGGATACTTCGTTTACTATGCTTTATAATTACGTTGTTGACGTTGAATAAACTCATAATCCAGTTTCTCTTTCAACATAACAGGGTCAGCATTCTCGCCCATGTATTTCCAACAAGCAGCGTATGCAAATTCTTCATCATTACGCAAAGCTTCACCTTCAGGAGTTTGGTACTCTTCACGGAAATGACCACCACACGACTCTTCTCTTTGCAAAGCATCACGTGCCATTAAATTGCCAATCTCAATAAAATCTGCTACACGCAAAGCTTTTTCAAGTTCCACATTCAAATCGTCTGATTTTCCAGGAATAAATACATTTTCCCAAAAATCTTTCTTTATGGTTTTTATTTTATCAATGGCTTGTTGCAAGCCTTCTTTATTTCTACCCATTCCTACAAAATCCCACATCACAAGACCTAACTCACGGTGAAAACTATCTACCGAACGTTTACCTTGAATGCTAAGCAATTTTTCAACCTTATCGTTTACTTCTTTCTCTGCAGCCACAAATTCAGGCATATTGGTACTCATACGTGGTACTTGAATTTGATCTGCCAAATAATTTTGAATAGTGTATGGCAACACAAAATAACCATCTGCCAAACCTTGCATCAAAGCCGAAGCTCCCAAGCGGTTTGCTCCGTGATCAGAGAAATTCGCTTCGCCAATACAGAATAAGCCTTTTACAGAAGTTTGCAATTCATAATCCACCCAGACTCCACCCATAGTATAATGGATAGCAGGATAAATCATCATTGGTGTTGCATATGGATTATCATCTACAATTTTCTCATACATTTGAAACAAATTACCATATCTTGCTTTTACCACATCTACACCAAGGCGTTTGATAGAATCTGCAAAATCTAGATATACAGCTAAACCTGTAGCACCTACCCCAAAACCAGCATCACAACGCTCTTTGGCTGCACGAGAAGCCACATCACGAGGCACCAAGTTGCCAAAAGCAGGATAACGACGCTCCAAGTAATAATCCCTATCATCTTCTGTCAAATCGGTAGGTTTTAATGTGCCTTTTCGTATAGCTTCTGAATCTTCTTTACGTTTTGGCACCCAAATTCTACCATCATTACGCAAAGATTCTGACATTAATGTCAATTTCGATTGAAACTCGCCATGAACAGGAATACACGTTGGGTGAATCTGTGCATAGCAAGGGTTTGCAAAATAAGCACCCTTTTTATACATTTGAATCGCAGCAGAGGCATTCGATCCCATTGCATTGGTTGACAAGAAAAACGCATTGCCATAGCCACCAGAACCTACAACTACGGCATGTGCGAAAAATCGTTCAATGTTTCCCGTTACCAAATTACGTGCAATAATACCTCTAGCACGACCGTCAATAACAACTACATCCAACATTTCATAACGCGAATACAATTTAACTGAACCTTTTCCTATTTGGCGACTAAGTGCTGAATAAGCACCCAATAAAAGTTGTTGACCAGTTTGTCCTTTTGCATAAAACGTACGAGATACTTGAGCTCCACCAAACGATCGATTATCAAGCAAACCACCATATTCACGTGCAAAAGGTACTCCTTGTGCTACACATTGGTCGATGATACTACCTGACACTTCTGCCAAACGATGTACATTCGCCTCACGTGCTCTATAGTCACCACCCTTAATGGTGTCGTAAAATAAGCGATACACAGAATCACCATCATTTTGATAATTCTTAGCAGCATTAATACCCCCTTGTGCTGCAATAGAGTGTGCACGTCTAGGAGAATCTTGTATGCAAAAATTCATTACATTAAAGCCTAATTCGGCTAATGATGAAGCAGCAGAGGCACCAGCAAGACCAGTTCCTACTACAATAATATCCAAACGTCTTTTATTCGACGGATTTACTAATTTCTGATGAGCTTTAAAATTACTCCATTTCTCAGCCAAAGCTCCAGCAGGAATTTTAGCATCTATAATAGGAGTTTCGGTAGGCTGTTTTACTGCCTGGGTCGTTTCTACAACGGTTTCTTTCTTAGCCATAATATGCGGTATTTCAAGTTACAAATTAAAGAACAAAATTTTGATATACATATGTATAAACAACTACAGAGGCAAACAACAACACCACTAACGTTGAAAAGATATTAGCGCCACACTTCACTCTTGGTAGCCATGTTTGATTATTCAAACCTAAAGAGTGTAAGGCACTCCACACCCCATGAGTTAAATGAAACCACAAAGCAGCAAGCCATACCAAGTAAATAGTAGCATATACAGGTTGTGAAAACCAATGAGTAATCCAATAAGCTCCATCTATAGCCTTATCAATATCT
>JAGNUZ010000055.1:0-3378 GCA_017986765.1 Paludibacteraceae bacterium
TATTAATTGTCCGCCAAAGTTCTCCCATTTCGTTTCCCTCTGACCTTGCAAGGCTCGTTTCATATCAGAGAATGTGCGTTTATCATCCTCCTGCATCCATTTTATCACATTATTTACGGCGTAATAATACACCATATCTTTGTATGCCTGATACGATTGATATGCTTTAATGATAACGACTTTTCGTTTGGTTTTTTCTAATCCTTCACCCAGCACTTCCAATGCATTGACAGCTTCCGGTGATGATGTAAGCAAGGATTTTCCATGAGCGATAAGCTGTTCGTCCAAACTATCTTTCGTAAGATTGCCTTGAGCACGCATATGAGCTTTTCCTACCCATAGTTCCAAGAGTTGCATAGAATCAAAAATTTCCTCTACTGTATCGGGTGCTAATGCCTCATATTCAATATGTTGAATTTTCCGTTGGCGGGCATCTCTTCCTTTAAACTTCCATGTATTGCGTTCCAATGCATACATATTATACATCCACCAAAAAGCAGGTGTTACTTCCAATTGATCTTTCGATGCATTGTTATTGAGCAACGAAAAAGGAAAAGGGATAAACATTTCGGCAGGATAATCAGCTTTAGCCAACATCACAAACGACGCAAAGCGACTAGAATGTTTGATGCTCGTACATAAGCCAGGCCAGAAGCCTCTACCAGCTTGCAATTCATTGTCGTTGGCACGGCTATTATGGTTAGAACCGATAGTAGCTCCCGCTGCCAAATTACTCTGACCCATTACCAATGCAGCTACTAAAAATGAGTTGTTATGGTGTTGCTCATGAGCAGGGAAAATAAGGTTATTCAGCACCTCGCAACATGAAATGGTAGAGTTATCGCCTAAAAATGAGTTAATTAATCGTGCTCCATATTTTAAGTTGGACTTATCACCCATAATAAAGCGAACCGCCTTACAACCATAAAATATTTTGCAACCATAGCCTATAATACCATTTACCAATTCCACACCCTCTCCTATTTGCGTAGGCTCTTCTATGGAGGAATTGACTGTTAAATTCTTTAGTTTATGAGCACCCTTTACGTAAGCATGATGCCCAATTTTTACATCTTTCAGTACAAAAGAGTTTTTAATGACACACTCATCACCTATCGTGCCATAATGTCCACGAGTTGTATCAAAACTATTTTGCGTAATTTGAGTCAACGCACTCATTAACTGCTTATCATCGCGGTATCTAGCCCACATATAGGCATCAGCAGTAATCATTCCATCGAAGGGAGCCACGCCTCTACATCCAGTTTCATTCATCAATTCGAGCCAAACACGCACCTTCTCAGCTTCGCCTTCTTTTACAATACCATTGCCAAATTTGGCATGACTACAGGCGTTAATTTCATCTACATTCGATATTATACACCTATCTCCAATGATGTAATAAGACAAATAACCTACATTGTGCAAAGCCACATCATCGCCAATATCGCTCGATACAATTGTGCTATTGCTAATGCCTACAGGCAATTGCAAATCGTGGTGCTTAATTACCACATCGCGTACTGCACCAATACGAACCAAACCATAAAAACGGTTATTTAAAATCTGACCAGTATCAAATTGATCCGTAACCATTACTTTGTTCCAATCGGAAGCCGTATTGTTATTCTTAACTAAACGCTCAATTTCATGTGGTTTTAATTTTCGCCAATATCCTTGAGGTTTATTAACCTGTTTATTACGAATGGAATATTGATCGTTTCCAGTTGGAATATACTCAAGAGGGATAAAATTTTCACCAATTGAGTCAGAAGGTAAAATAGTTAATTTTGTCATCGATAATACGAATTTGAAAGGTACATACATAGAGTGCGAATACAATTAGCACAACACCGTGTAAAACTACAAAAAAATATAAGAACCCCGCATAATTTAGTATGAAAAATCAAATACACAGGATAATTTTCAGATACCTCTTTTGATTTTGAATTGCGATTATCACCTTGATAACATATCGAAAATGCAGTAAAATGCGATTTAGAGCTAACGGTAAAGAAAACAATCTATGTTCAATATATTTTTAACAAATTTGCATATATTAAAACAATTACATACTTTTGAGCCAAAATATTTAACAGTTAATCATTTTTCAAGTACATTCGATTACAAGCTAACAGCTATCATGTTACAAAATATACTCAAAATTAAAAAAAGATGAAAAGAATTCTTACTTTAGTTGCGTTCTTACTTGGCATACTATTTCTTACACAAGCACAAGAGACAACAAATGCTGAAAAACCAATCATTCCCGTTGTTACCTTAAACAAAGACGTAACGGTGAAATTTGGTGGCTTTATGCGTGCTGAATATTATGTTGACTCGCGCGAAATGGTCGGAGCTATTGACGATTTATTTGGATTCTTTCCCGAAAAAGTTAATTTAGATGCCAATGGTGATGATATCAACGCCGTAGTACGTCATAATTTCTCCTCACAAGCAACACGTTTTAATGCCTTATTTGGTGGTCCATCCATATTTAAAGCCAAATCATCCGCTTTTTTTGAATTTGATTTTACGGGTGGTACAAATGTAAATTTGCGATACCGCCATGCCTACGGACAATTATCGTGGAAAAAAGCCGACTTATTGTTGGGTAAATCATGGAATCCCTTAGCCTCAGTGCATTTTCCATCTATACTGGGATTACACACAGCCATTCCATTTCGTCCTTTTGGCAGAGGCGACCAAGTACGCGTGACCTACAGACCAACTGATAAAATCAGTATTTTGATGGCAGCACTCATTCAAACAGAACACAGAAGTGCATTAGAGAGTAGTGCAGCAGGAGATGTGCGAGGCAATCCTATACCAGACATGCATCTGCAATTGTTCCATAAAACAGATAATTTGCTAGTAGGCTTACTTTCTGAATACAAAATTACACGCCCAGCAACTTTTACCACTGGCACCTTAGGTCAGTTTGTTACCAAAGAAACTGTTTCTTCTTTTGCTTTAGGAGGTATTCTGGATTACAAAAAAGACTTATTCAATGCCAAAGCAAGCGTTTTGTATAGTCAAAACCTAAGCGAATTATACATCGCTGGTGGATATGCCACTACTTCTATCGATGCGACTACAGGTCATCGTACCTACAGCCCCTCTAACTCCGTGTCGTCATGGGTAAACTTGACGTATGGTAAAAAATGGATAGCAGGCGTATTTGGTGGATACCATAAAAATCTTGGATATCACACATCAATCCTAGCATCTACACCCACGGATACGACTCTTTTCGGTCGCTGGCAAGATGTTGACTATATCTACCGTGCATCCACATCGCTGACTTACAAAATTGAAAGATGGGTATTTGCTACCGAAATTGATTACAATATAGCCGCTTATGGTGCTATTGATTAT
>JAGNUZ010000055.1:3478-8379 GCA_017986765.1 Paludibacteraceae bacterium
TTTCGGTCGCTGGCAAGATGTTGACTATATCTACCGTGCATCCACATCGCTGACTTACAAAATTGAAAGATGGGTATTTGCTACCGAAATTGATTACAATATAGCCGCTTATGGTGCTATTGATTATGCGGATAATGGCAAGGTGAAAAATCCAACAGAAACAGCGAATATACGTGGCGTATTCTCTACTACCTTCATTTTCTAGCAGAAAATCTGCCTTGTTTTCACATTGTTTAACAAACCCGTGCATGCAACTGATACCAGCAAGTAAGCACGGGTTTTCTGTGTATAGATATTACTCCTAAGGACTTTTAATGCTCATTTTTTCTTTTAAAGAGCCTCGTTTGGTTACCTTTGTGCATCATTTGATTTTAAAAGAAACCCACTTTAGGTCTCTTTTTGTTCTATTCTACCCCGATGTATTTCAGGCATACACTCACTCGAATTTCGAGTTTTTAGTTTAACAAAAAAAGCCCTAATTATTCTTGTACATTATCGAACAGATACATGTATAAGTACAATTTATAACTATGGAAAAAATATACACACCACACCAACAAGCAATCGCTGAAAAAATTCAGCCATCAGTAGAGTTGAAAAATTGGAAAGACTGGAAATGGCACCTAAAGAACGCCATTAAAAGCATCGACCAATTTGAATTGCTCACAGGCATTGAGTTTTCAAAAGAAGAAAAAGAAAAATTGAATATTACACAAAGTAATTTTCCGCTTTCTATTACACCGTACTATTTATCCTTAATCAAAAAGGAGAACTACCAATTTGACCCAATCTTTAAACAAGCATTCTTAGACAATAGAGAATTGATTGTATCGGCAAGTGAAATGTCGGACCCATTGTCCGAAGACCATGACAGCCCCGTACCAGGCATTACGCATCGCTATCCTGATAGGCTATTGTTTTTGGTAAGCAATGTATGTGCCATGTATTGTAGGCACTGTACACGCAAACGCAAGGTGGGCGATGTTGACCATATTCCTGATAAATCGCAAATACAATTAGGACTAGACTATATTAAAAACACGCCTCAAGTACGCGATGTATTGCTATCGGGCGGAGACCCTCTTTTGCTTTCAGATGAATATTTAGATTGGATTCTGACAGAATTGAGAAAAATACCACATGTAGAAATCATTCGTATTGGCTCACGTATTCCCGTAGTACTGCCTTATCGTGTAACAGATAATTTAGTAAATGTACTCAAAAAACACCATCCACTTTGGTTGAATACACATTTTAATCATCCTCGAGAAATAACCTCGTCTGCAAAAGAGGCTCTTGCCAAATTAGCCAATGCAGGTATTCCACTTGGTAACCAAACAGTACTTTTGGCTGATGTAAATGATTGTCCCAGAATAATGAAAAAGTTAGTACATCAATTGGTAATCAACCGTGTACGACCCTATTATTTATATCAATGTGATTTATCCGAAGGATTATCTCATTTCAGAACACCCGTAGGCAAAGGGATTGAAATAATGGAAAGCCTCATTGGGCACACCAGCGGTTTTGCTGTACCAACTTATGTGATTGACGCCCCTGGAGGCGGTGGAAAAATACCCGTGATGCCTAATTATTTGATTTCTTGGAGCACCAACAAGGTAATTTTACGAAATTACGAAGGAGTAATCACTTCGTATCAAGAACCGAGCAATTACGAAACAACGATTTGCGACCGCAATTGCAAAGAGTGTAATTTAGAACTTGACGTAGCAGGTGCTGATGAAATGAACGCCATTGGTATAGAAAAATTATTATCCGATTACGATAAAACAATTTCATTGATTCCATCGAATAACGAACGCATTGAACGAAGAGACGAGAATGAGTAACACCACATTTACCTCACACCATATAATTGATTTTGCTAGCAAACGTATCTATATCACGCAATTGGAAAAAGGTGAATTGCCCCAGTTCATTGCGTATGTAGAGAATATTGCAAAAGAAGAAAATTTAACGAAAATAATTGCGAAAGTATCTGCCCAAGAAAGTGTTTACTTTATAGAAGAAGGATACGCAATCGAAGCCTATATTCCACACTATTTCAAAGGAAAAACGGATGCTATTTTTGTAAGCAAATATTTTAATGCTGAACGAAAAAAAGTAGAAACACTTACCTTGCAAGAATTTCAGCAGCTATTTGCCACTGCACCAAAACCTTGTGCATACAAGCTAGATGATGCATACTGCATTGTAGAATTATCCGAAAAGGAAATTCCAGAAATGATTGCGGTGTTTAAAGAAGTATTCGAAACCTATCCATTTCCAATTTTTGACGCTCATTTTTTAGCTCAATCAATGAATGCTGGCAATCGGTATTTTGGTGTGTTTACTACGCAACAAAAACTTGTGGCTGTAAGTGCTGCCGAATGCGATGAAATGAAAGAAAATGCTGAAATGACTGACTTTGCAATAGTTTCCGCACACCGAGGAAAAGGGCTTGCCTACCATTTACTGCGAAATATGGAGCAGGCATTAAAAGAGAAAAAATACAAAACACTCTACACCATCGCTCGGCTACATTCAATCGCTATGAACAAAACATTTTACAACGAACACTACCAGTATTCAGGTACGCTTACCAACAACACACAAATAGCGGGCAACATCGAAAGCATGAACGTGTGGTATAAACACCTGTAAAGACAGAAACCTGATAATTCGATTTCCCAAAAAGTCATACTAATTGTTAAAACTATTTTACAAAGCAATTATTTTCCATTGGAAATTTGTTTTATCGTAAAATAGTTTTTACTTTTGCAGAAGAAATAAATAATACAACTTCTGTATGGAAAAAATAAAACAATGGGTTAAACAAAATATCCTCTACATTATCGGTAGTATTGTGGGGGCAATAGGCGGGTATATCTATTGGTACTTTATAGGATGCGATTCGGGCGGTTGCCCCATTACCTCATCGCCTTACAACAGTGTGATATGGGGAGCAATTATGGGAGCACTGTTATTAAGTATGCTTAAAAAAGACAAAAAAGATGAATAAGTACCTCAATAATCAAAATATCGTGCGGATAATACGTGCTATAATTGGAGCTTCATTGGCTATTGCGGCATATTTATCAGGTCATTACGTATTCGTAGGTTTAGGTATATTATTTATAGTACAAGCAATATTTAATGTATCGTGCTGCAGTCTTGGTGGTTGCAATACCGACAATTCGACAGAAAATAAAGCCCTATATAAAGATCAAATAAAAAACTACAAGAAATGAAATACACGACACTCTTAGCACTAGCAATTGGTATATTCCTTGTGTCTTGCTCGCAAGAAGCTGAACAAGCCAAGGAAGAAAAAACCACTATAACCACTATAACGACTCAAGAAGAAATAAAAACAACCAATAACACTTTAATTATGAAACCAATTTATTTAACAAAAGCTGAATTTTTAAAAAAAGTAGTCAATTACGAAGAAAGTCCAAACGAATGGAAATACCTAGGCGATAAACCTGCCATTATTGACTTTTATGCCTCATGGTGTGGACCTTGTAAAATGATAGCTCCCATACTCGACGAACTTGCAGCAGAATATGCTGGGGAAATTTATATTTACAAAATTGACACAGAACAAGAACAAGAATTAGCGGCCGCATTTGGCATTCAGTCTATTCCCACGCTACTGTTAGTGCCTATGAATGAGAATCCTCAGGTGATAAGAGGTGCATTGCCAAAGGCTCAGTTCAAAGAAGCTATCGACAAAACCTTACTTAAAAAATAAGCCACCAACGATGGAGAGTTTGTGTTATATCCGAAATATTTACCGACTAATTAGCAAATTTGAAGAAGAATTGCACGAAAAGTACCACCTCACATTGAATGAGGGAATGATTCTGTGCGAACTAAAAGAAAATGCCTACGCCTCTGGCGAAATAGCCGATTTGCTCTCTTTAACACATTCCAATACGTCAAAAGTAATTTCTTCGTTAGAAAAAAAAGAATTGATAACACGGGTAATTGGAGATACTGACAAACGAAAGATGTATTTTTCCATTACTCCATTAGGGAAGAAAAAAATTGCCGAGTTACTTTGCGAAGAACATACCATTCAAACAATAGCAGAAGCAATAGAACAAACAACAATTAATAGCACAACTTAGAACAGCTAACTATCAACAAATATTTAACAACAACTTCCTTTTTACCTCTTACATTGAGAGCGTAAAAAGGAAGTTTTTTTTAGTAAAAAAAATCTTATCCTAATTGGATTAATGAATCAAACTTTATTGTACTTTTGCATAAAATTTTTCATCTATCAAGTACCCATTCTCTGCCTTTTACAAAACATATACATGAAAGCCATTTATACAATTTTGCTACTTGTAGCTGCCAATATATTTATGACCTTTGCATGGTATGGCCATCTAAAAATGAAAGATTTTAAATGGTTCTCTGCCTTACCTCTTATTGCTGTCATTTTATTGAGCTGGGGAATTGCCCTATTTGAGTATTTTTTTCAAGTTCCTGCTAACAAAATTGGGTTCAGAGAAAATGGCGGACCATTTACCCTTCTGCAACTAAAAGTAATACAGGAAGTTATCACGCTGGTAGTATTTGTTGCATTTTCAAGCATATTTTTCAAAACCGAAACCTTTCGCTGGAACCATGCCATAGGCTTTATGTTCTTGGTATTGGCTGTGTATTTTATTTTCAAAAAATAAATTGCTTTCTATTTTTTTTGTTAATATTTCTTAATTTATAGTAGTATGTATTGCATAGTACTATAAACACACTTATCTTTGCACTATCAACTTACATACAAACGCTATGTCAATGAATTCGGAAAATATTAAATCGCAAATGCGAAAAGGATACCTAGAATTTTGCATTCTACTTATCCTCGAAAAAAAACCTGCCTACGCATC
>JAGNUZ010000179.1 GCA_017986765.1 Paludibacteraceae bacterium
GGTTGGGAAACCAATTTTCGTTTGGTTATCGTTGGATAAAGATGCATCTTTTGTTGGGAAAGTTCGTTGGGATAGACTGTTTAAACTCGTACATAAAGAGTAAGCATGGAAGGCATAGTGCTAACATCAGCCTATGTAGGAAACTGTCAGATCTACAGCAAGCTGGCGTCGCATCCTACTATTTTGTTGGAGCAACATTGCCACTACGCCAAACAGACATACCGAAACCGTTGCAATATTGCTACTGCAAATGGCGTAATGTCGTTATCAATACCAACGGTAAAACCGCAGACAGAAAAATGCAAAACAAAGGATATTCGGATAGACAATAGCCAGAATTGGCAACAAATACATTGGCGAGCCTTGGAATCTGGATACAATTCGAGCCCATTTTTCGATTATTACAGAGATGATTTGTTTCCTTTTTACGATAAACAATTTGATTATTTGCTTGATTATAACTCGGCCATACAAGACGTTGTATTAGAGCTATTAGATATAGAATGTACGGTACAATTGACAGAGGAATACAACAGTTACGCTGATTCCGTAGATTATCGAGATAAAATATCGGCAAAAAAACAATTGGAAGACATTCATTTTTCCCCGCAACCATATTATCAGGTATTTGCACATAAATTTGGGTTTTTACCTAATCTAAGCATCCTTGATCTGCTTTTTAATATGGGAAATGAGTCAATCCTAACATTGCAGAAATCATATATTCCTTAAAAAAAAGACTAAGAGGAAAAAGAAAAACGCACACAATATGAAACACTTATTCGTTGTAACATCTATTTTATTCTTTCAGTTTTTTGTGGGTTTTGCACAAATTCAAGTTAACGGAATTTCCCCCATTCCGTTTGACAATGAAACGAGCACTGCTAGCACTGTAGGGAAACGAAACACGCAGCCATTTTTTTATAAAATACCGTTTGTAGCTTCGCAAGAAACACCGTCCGCTCTCCGTTCTCGATACACCATTGGCAAATCGTTTGAGGTGAATTTCTCTCCCGAAAATACTGGTAATCATTTCATTACAAATGACGGTACGTATGTGTGGCGTATGGGATTATATTCGCCCAATGCTGCCTCCATCAGTTTTGTATTTGATGAATTTAACTTGCCTGAAGGAGCTTCTATCTTTGTATATAATCCTACCCAAACGACTGTTGCAGGAGCTTTTACGCATATTAATAACAATAAAAATCATACCTTACCCATTGCCCCATTTGCATCTGACAGTATTATTATCGAATACCAAGAACCTGCCAACGTTGCTTTTAAAGGGAAACTGCATATAGGCAGAGTAACGCACAATACCGTTGATTTTTCGCTCAAACAGACAGGTTCGTTTAACACTTCAGCGAAATGTAGTCCGCATGCTGCTTTTGTGGACGAGGTAAGCGATATTAAACAAGCGACCTGCTTGCTCTACATAACGGACAATTCCGAATCGTGGCTCGGAACAGGTGTAATGATAAACAACACCGATGAAAAACCGTATTTGCTGACTGCGGCTCATAATTACGAAGGTACAGATATAGAACAAACAACTATTTTTTACTTTAATTACGAAGTACCCAAAGCAGACTCATTGATACGTGGATCGCAAGAATTTACAATCGGAGGAAGCACGCTGAAAGCAAAAGCTTACGACATCGACTTTGCCCTTGTTGAGCTAAACCAAATGCCTCCAGTAGATTACAGACCATATTTAGCTGGGTGGAACAGAGAAACCAACGATTTAGCACCCTTGGTATGCGTACAGCATCCACAAGGAGACGTTAAACGTGTGTCTTTCGACAATGATAATCCACAAACAATCACATACCCGTACAGCGATTTGATAAAAACCAAACTCCCCGACGCGCACTGGAAAATCAACAAATGGGAAAAAGGCACGACAGAACCAGGCTCATCAGGTTCAGGTTTATTCGACAAAGACAATCTCATCATAGGTGGCTTAACAGGTGGAAATTCGGTATGCGGTAGTCCAACAAACGATTATTTCTTTCGCTTAAACAAAGCATGGAGTTATTATTCAACAAGCACGAAGCAATTGAAAACATGGCTAGACCCAGCCAACAGCAATGTACTAAAAATGGCAGGGAAAAATCCCTACGAAAGCACACCAAGCTTGCGAATGTCAAATTTACAAACAAGTGATGTGCTCGGAAAAGTATCTCTAGGAAATGATAAATCAGGTCGGCTATCTGGACACAACGAATTGCAATACACAGAGTTTGCCGAAAAATTTGTGAGTGATACCAACAATTACCTACATGGTGTATATATTGTGCCATTTATTGGCAAATACAATGCAAATGCTCCCGTTTATATAAAGGTCTACAATGGTGTAAACGAACCAGAAACCTTATTGGCAACGGTTCTTTGCAACCCCAAAATATTGAACTACTCATCTTCCTCAAACAGTTTTTCTCAATCGAACAAAACGCAATTTAAGGACAAAGAGAATTACGTGCGATTTGCAGACCCAATACTCGTTGACCCCGAATTTTTCGTTTCGTATGCCATAGGCTATTCGCCTGTCGATTCGTTTGCCGTGTATATGACTAGCAACAGAGCAATAGATGCATTGAATACAGCGTATTACAAAGATGAAAGTTCGTGGAAAGCCTTTACGGAATATCCGTACAATCCCGTCGCCAGTTCACTTTGGATTGAACCCGTCGTGCAAAAAGCACAAGAG
>JAGNUZ010000056.1 GCA_017986765.1 Paludibacteraceae bacterium
GCTGATAATAAGGTGTTTATGATTTAGTGTGCATTTGCTTAAAGGTACACCTATCCAATTTGTTAATTTCATATTTTTATGCTTTTAATTCGTCATATTTCTAATTTATCCAACGGATTTTTGATTTTTTCAAAGCCTTTGTTTGTAATATGTGTATAAATCTCCGTTGTTTTACTACTCGAATGACCAAGCAAACTCTGTATATAACGAAGGTCTGTACCGTTTTCTAATAAATGTGTTGCAAAAGAATGTCTTAGAGTGTGTATCGATACTTTTTTGGTAATCTTAGCTGTCTTTAATGTTTTTGTAAAGATATTGTATATACTGCTGTCAGCGTACTGCCCTCCACCTTCTCCTTCAAACAACCACTCTTTGGGTTTGTATTCTTTACAATATTTTCGTAAAACTACTAAAGTTTTTTTAGGTAGCAAAGTGTATCGGTCTTTTTTCCTTTACTTTGTGCAATTCTTAGTTGCATACGGTCGCTATCACTATCTTTTAATCAGATTAATAGATTTATTGAAATACATCTTTATCCCAATTTGCAGGGTTATTTGTGATGTAATTTGATATACCCCGCTGGTGCGGATTTGCAATCCGTGCCTATAACAATCAGATAATCAATACTTTTGTTCAAATAATAATTTAATAGCCATTACTCTATACAGCATTTTATTTGCACATACAATTTTGTTATTAATTAAACTTTAATCCACATACATTCATATCTTTATCTTTATTCTCTAAAGGCACGGATTGCAAATCCGCGCCAGCGGGAATTTTTGTTTCTATTTTACCCTTTTTTGTGTAACCCTATTTCAGGACAAGACAGTATTAGACAAATTGATATTATTTTTTTTATCATAATATTTAATATTTTCTTTATTTAAGAGTCCTATCCTTTTATGGTGTTTTGCATAACACTCCAATAAACACAACTAGTTGCATGTATATCTGCTATATGTAGAACTGGGTAGTATCGTGTAATTTTTTGGTATTTAATATATTACAGTACAGATGTCCATTTTTCTCGTAAGTAGATATAGGCATTATTATTTGTTCTTCTATTGTTAAATTCTAGTAAAACAAAGATAAATAACAATATAATTACTGTAATATTATTAGTCATTTATTTCAGTACTATACTCCTCTAAATCCTTTCCAACACCAATTCCACTAATTTTTTTACAGCAGGATGGTAATCTTTGCTGTATTGTTTTAGCATTCTGTTGGCTATCACTACGCAGACGGTCATGGCATCGTGTCCCATTAAGGCAGCTAAGCCAGCTATGGCAGAGCTTTCCATTTCGTAATTCGTAATTTTTTTACCTTTGTACTCAAAGTCTTCTATGTGTTGGTTTAAGTTAGGAAAAGCCAATGGAAGTCGTAATTCACGTCCTTGTGGTCCGTAAAAACCTGGGCTTGAAATAGTGATTCCTCGCACCATGTCTTTTTGTGCAATTCGTTCTACCAAGTCGGGTGCAGAATTGATGCAGTATGGTGCAGTTAGGCGAGAAGAGTAGTTCGTTTGACGCACAAATTCTTGCTCAAAATCCACATCACATACGCTATCGCGGTTGGCATAATAATTGAGTACACCATCAAAGCCAATGGATTTTTCGGATACCAAAAAGCTATCTACAGGTATGTTTTTTTGCAATCCGCCACAGGTGCCAATCCGCACAAAAGTCAGTTTTCGAAAGGTGTTATTGTCTTCTCTTTTATCCAGATTAATATTCGCTAATGCGTCTAATTCGTTTACTACAATATCAATATTATCCGTGCCAATACCCGTAGCTACTACCGTAATGCGTTTTCCTTTGTATGTTCCCGTTACGCTTTTAAATTCACGATTCTGTGCATCACATTCCACGTTGTCGAAATAGGAGCGAATTACATCTACTCTGCCCATATCACCTACAAGTATTATCTTGTCTGCTATTTGTTCTGGGTGCAAATGAAGGTGGAAAATACTCTTGTCTGCATTTACAATTAACTCTGAACTTTCATATTTCTTTCTCATATCAATTGGGTTTAACTGATTATTCATTTAAAAAAATACTCACTTATTTTTCGACTACTGACTATACATCATAGTGCCAAAAAATAAGTGAGTATAAACTCAATGTGCCAGTCGATTTGCTGGTTTACAGTGCGATGCCTATTTCTTTGGTTTCGCTATGTTTTCACGCATAGTTGTGTCAGCGTCTATGTTTTTCATTTTATAGTAATCCATAATCCCCAAATTACCATCCAGAAAAGCTTGAGCCATCGCTTTTGGTATTTCGGCTTCGGCTTCTATTACTTTGGCACGTGCCTCTTGGGCTTTGGCTATCATCTCTTGCTCTAGAGCTACAGCCATGGCTCTACGCTCTTCGGCTTTTGCTTGTGCAATGTTTTTATCCGCTTGTGCCTGATCCATTTGCAACTGAGCACCAATGTTTTTACCTATGTCAATATCAGCGATATCAATGGATAGAATTTCAAAAGCAGTACCAGCATCTAAACCTTTTTTAAGGACTAATTTCGAAATGGTATCTGGATTTTCTAACACCGATTTGTGCGATTCGTTTGAACCAATAGAAGATACAATACCCTCGCCAACACGGGCAAGAATGGTTTCTTCTCCAGCTCCACCCACCAATTGCTTGATGCTCGCTCTTACCGTTACACGGGCTTTTGCGATAAGCTGAATACCATCTTTCGCCACAGCGGCTACAGGAGGTGTGTCAATTACTTTCGGGTTTACCGACATTTGCACGGCTTCAAACACGTCTCTGCCTGCCAAGTCGATGGCAGTAGCCATTTGAAACGATAGGTCGATGTTGGCTTTAGATGCTGATACTAAAGCGTGAACAACACGCTCTACATGTCCGCCAGCCAAATAGTGTGCCTCTAATGCGTCCATTTTGATGTCTAAACCAGCTTTGTGCCCTTCAATAAGTGCACGTACCAATACTGGCGGTGGCACATTTCGGATACGCATTAAAAATAATTGCAACAGGGAAACATTTACGCCCGATACTTTTGCGGAAACCCACAAAAGAAATGGGACATAATAGAAAAAAATTAAGAGCAGGATAAATCCAGCAGCTCCTAATATAAATGTCATCATTCCACTCTCTACCATACTTACTTCGTTTTTTTTAAATTAATATATTGTTACTTTATTCTCGCAACTACTATGCCACTTTTGGCAATTTCAATAATTTGAACTTCGGTGTTTTGATCCACCATGTCCGACACTACTTTTACTTCAATTGTTTGTCCGTTTACGTTTACTTTACCCATAGGAGCTAAGCGCGATACAGCAACGCCAATATCTCCAACTGCAATATTCATGCCTTTCAAAGGGTCATTTACTCCATCGACAGTAGCATGAAGTGACATTTTATCCAATGTTTTAGATTTCATAAATCGATATATGGTAAAAGCTGAAAATACTACACTTACTATCACCGTAGCTATGCCAACGGAAAATCCGTATATGGTAAACGCATAATAAATGCCACCCAAAAAAGCAACAGCTGAACCAATGCCCGCAATGCTTGCTCCAGGGAGTAAAAACAATTCAATAAGCAAGAGGATAATACCTGCCAATATCAAACTAGATAAAATAATTATTTCCATAAAGACTCTTTTTATTAGTTTGTAAATATACTCATTTTTTGTAGTTATACACATCTTTTCACTCCTTTTTTTTCAACGAATGGAATATGTGTTTGAATTCTGCCTGATTTCAGTAAAAAAAAACTAATTTTGTACAGAATTACACCTTACTGATTATTTATGCGACAAACATCGACCAAAGCGACAGCCATTTTATTGCTTCACTGTCCCGACAAACAAGGAATTTTGGCGGAAGTCACCGATTTTATCAACACCAACAAAGGAAATATTATTTACCTCGATCAACACGTTGATTTTGTAGAAAAAGAATTCTTTATGCGTGTGCAATGGGAAATTGATAGCTTTTTGATTTCTCAAGATGAAATTTCTGAACGTTTTTCTTCTGTGCTTGGCAAAAAATATGGCATGACTTTTCGCTTGTATTTCGATACTGCCAAACCGCGTATGGCACTTTTTGTGTCGAAAATGTCTCATTGTTTGTTCGATATACTTTCCCGCTATGCAGCCAACGATTGGGAAGTAGAAATTCCCTTAATTATTAGCAATCATCCGAATATGGAGCATGTTGCGGATATGTTTGGTATTCCATATCATTATTTCCCTATCACCAAGGATAATAAACAAGAACAAGAGGACGCGGAGTTAGCCTTATTGAAAGAACATAAAGTGGAATTTGTAGTATTAGCTCGCTATATGCAAGTGCTTACGCCAGAGTTTATTACACAGTTCCCTTGCAATATTATCAATATTCACCATTCGTTTTTGCCTGCTTTTGTTGGTGCAAAACCTTATCACGCAGCCTACGAACGTGGTGTGAAAATTATAGGGGCGACAAGCCATTATGTAACTTCGGAACTTGATGCTGGACCTATTATCGAACAAGAAGTAGCTAGTATTACGCACAAAGATACTGTGGAAATGTTGATTCATATAGGAAGGGATTTAGAGAAAATAGTCCTTTCGCGTGGTGTGGAAAAACACCTAGAGAGGAAATTGCTAGTTTATAAAAATAAAACAATTGTATTTAGCTAATATGCAGAAAGTTACAATAATTAAATACAATGCAGGAAATATCTATTCGGTAGTGCATGCCTTACGCCGATTAGGCATAGAACCTGTGGTAACAGCTGATGAGGATATTATTCGTGCATCGGACAAGGTGATTTTCCCAGGAGTGGGAGAGGCAACTACGACCATGCGTTTTTTAAAAGAACGCAATTTGGATACTTTGATAGCCTCTTTGAAACAACCTGTATTGGGTATTTGCTTGGGCATGCAGTTGATGTGTAAACGTTCAGAAGAAGGAAATGTCGACTGTTTGGGTATTTTTGACGTGCCTGTAAAAAAGTTTGTCTCAAATCAACAGACCCAAAAAATTCCACACATGGGCTGGAATCAATTATATGATGTAAAAACTAGTCTGTTCTCAGATGATTTAAATCAAGCTTTTGTGTATTTTGTGCATAGTTTTTATGTTCCATTATGTGCAGATACCATTGCTAGTAACGATTATATTCAACCATTTAGTGCAGCATTGCACAAAGATAATTTTTATGCTACGCAATTTCACCCCGAAAAAAGTGGCGGAATAGGCGAGCAGATTTTACGTAACTTTTTAGCTTTGTAAGAGAATGATACAACTGATTCCTGCTATTGATATTATTGACGGTAAATGTGTGCGTCTATCACAAGGCGATTATGACCGCAAAACGGTGTACAACGAAAATCCCTTGGAAGTAGCCAAAATGTTTGAAGACAACGGCATTACTCGTTTGCACGTGGTGGATTTAGATGGAGCAAAAGCACAACATATTGTTAATCATAAGGTGTTGTATAGTATTGCTAGTCAGACTAATTTAGTGATTGATTTTGGTGGAGGACTGAAAACTGACGATGATTTGCGTATTGCTTTTGAAAATGGTGCTTCTATGGTAACTGGAGGCAGTATCGCAGTGAAAAATCCAGCGGTATTTGATGCATGGATAAAACAATATGGTAGCGAAAAAATCATTTTAGGTGCTGATGTGCACGATAAAAAAATAGCTGTCAGCGGTTGGCAAGAAAGCACAGAGAAAGAGTTGCTTCCTTTTCTAAACGATTATACACAAAAAGGCATTACGAAAGTGATTTGTACTGATATAGCCAAAGATGGTATGCTTCAGGGAGCATCTGTCGAATTATACAAAGAAATCTTAACACACTTCCCTTCCTTATTTTTAATAGCAAGCGGAGGCGTAAGTTCGATGGCAGATATTGAAGTTTTAGATGAGGCAGGTATTCCCGCTGTTATATTCGGCAAAGCCGTGTACGAAGGAAAAATTACCATGCAAGAATTAGCAAATTATACTAAATAAAACACACGCCAGATGTTAGCAAAACGCATTATACCTTGTTTGGATGTAAAAGATGGTAAGACCGTAAAAGGAATTAACTTTGTTAATTTTAGAGATGCGGGCGACCCTGTGGAGTTGGGGGCCATGTATAGCCAACAAGGAGCGGACGAACTGGTTTTTTTAGACATTACAGCTTCGCACGAGGGAAGAAAAACGTTTGTTGACATGGTGAAAAGAGTAGCTGCTAATGTGAGCATTCCGTTTACTGTGGGTGGAGGTATTAATGAATTGTCGGATGTGGAGAAACTCTTGAATGCAGGAGCCGATAAGGTTTCCATCAATTCATCAGCTATTCGCAATCCTGATTTAATTACTCAAATTGCACAACATTTTGGTTCTCAAGTATGTGTGGTGGCTATTGATGCGAAAGCAGAACAAAATGATTGGATTTGCTACTTGAATGGCGGTCGCATTGTAACAGATAAACGCTTATTTACGTGGGCAAAAGAAGCACAAGAGCGTGGAGCAGGCGAAATATTATTTACCAGCATGTCGCACGATGGTGTAAAAACGGGTTATGCCAATGAGGCCCTGGCTCAATTAGCTGATAGCCTACAAATACCTATTATTGCTTCGGGTGGAGCAGGCGAAGACGCTCATTTCAAAGATGCTTTTTTATTAGGCAAAGCAGACGCTGCTTTAGCCGCAAGTGTATTTCATTTTGGAGAAATTAACATACCAGAACTCAAAGATTACCTAAGAAAACACGATATTTGTGTTCGATAATAAAAAGAATAAGATATGAACTTAGATTTTAAGAAACAAGGAGGATTAATTCCTGCCATTATTCAAGACGATAAAACAAGTAAAGTATTAATGTTGGGCTACATGAATGAAGAGTCCTTGGCCAAAACAAACGAAATTGGCATGGTTACTTTTTATAGTCGCAGTAAAAACCGCCTTTGGACAAAAGGGGAAGAAAGCGGTAATTTTTTACACGTGGTCTCTATTGCAGAAGATTGCGATCAAGATACGCTATTGATAAAAGTAAATCCAGTAGGTCCTGTATGTCATACAGGTAGCGATACCTGCTTTTTTGAGAATAATACCGAAGATATTATGTTCTTGAAATACTTGCAAGATTTTATCGACAAGAGAAAACAAGAAATGCCCGAAGGGTCTTATACTACTTCATTGTTTAACAAAGGAGTGAACCGCATGGCTCAAAAGGTGGGCGAAGAGGCTGTGGAAACAGTAATCGAAGCCACTAATGGAACGGAAGAAGGCTTTCTCTACGAGGCCTCAGATTTAATTTATCACCTTATTGTATTGCTTGCATCTAAAGGCCTTCGTTTGGAGCATTTAGCTAATGAATTGAAAAAAAGACATAAATAAGAATAAGTATGAGAAAAATATTGATACGCTATCAAGACGTAGAAATCTGCCAAAAAGAACAAGTGGTTCTTAAAGATGTAAACCTCGAAATAGGCGAAGGCGAATTCTATTACCTTATTGGTAAGGTAGGTACAGGTAAAAGTAGCCTTATGAAAACGATGTATGCTGAATTACCCATCGAAACGGGAGAAGCTAGTTTGCTCGATTACGATTTGACCACCATGAATACATCAGATATTCCTTTCTTGCGTCGTCAGGTGGGAATTATTTTTCAAGATTTTCAGCTACTCACCGACCGCTCTGTAAACGAGAATTTATCGTTTGTGCTGAAAGCTACTGGCTGGAAAAATAAAGAGGAAATGCAAGTTCGTATCGAATCGGTCTTGAAAGAGGTCGGTATGAGCAATAAAGGATATAAAATGCCGCACGAACTTTCTGGTGGCGAACAACAACGTATTGTAATTGCTCGTGCATTGCTCAATAAACCGAAATTGATTTTGGCAGATGAGCCTACTGGAAACCTTGACCCTCAAACGGGGGCTGAATTGGTAGAATTGCTTTATACTATTTGTAAAGAAGAGAATACAACAATCATTATGGCAACGCATAATTTGGGATGGATAGATGCTTTCCCTGGAAAGGTATTATCCATTAACAATGGGCAATTGTGTTGTGGAACGAAAGATGAATGTATATTTGACTATTAATGGTTGTTTTACACCAATACAATGAAGGGAGTTTTTCTCCCTTTTTTTGTTTGTAATGGGTGTAAATATGTGATTAAAAGATTGCTTAATAAACATAGGACATGAAAATTTTAGTACTAGGAGCCAATAGTTATGTAGGAGCAGCTATTTATACCCAATTAAGAGAAACATATCACGTTGTGGGCACGTATAATGCGTATCCTTTATTCGAAGAATTGATACAACTGGATATTACGCATGCCGAAGAGGTGGAGCGAGTAATAAAATTGCATGCACCTGATACTATTGTACATGTAGCGTCTAACTCCA
>JAGNUZ010000057.1 GCA_017986765.1 Paludibacteraceae bacterium
GTCTTTTTGAACAATCTTTTGGTACCCATTTTCTTTCATTTACATTAGAAGACTGGGTATTTGTATCAGACACAGCAAACGAACGATTACAAAAACAATTTCAAACAAAAAATCTAAAAGGTTTTGGGGTAGTTGATTTACCTTTAGGGATTATTGCTTCGGGAGCTATTTTACACTATTTGGAGTTTACCAATCATTTACAAACGGCTCACATTACTCATTTGCGAAGAATAGAAGAAGACCGTTTTGTGTGGTTGGATAAGTTTACTATTCGCAATCTGGAATTATACCAACCCATGCAAGAGGGTGGAAAATCGCTCCTCGATGTGCTCGATAAAACGCTTACTCCCATGGGAGCACGTATGCTCAAGCGTTGGTTAGCATTCCCTCTGAAAAACAAAGCGGTGATTGATCACCGCTTGCACATTGTCGAATATTTTTTTAAAGACAGAGAACTTACACATTTATTGCATCAGCAACTTTCGCTTATTGGCGATTTGGAACGTTTGGTGTCTAAAATAGCCGTTGGACGTATTAATCCACGAGAATTAGTGCAACTAAAAATTGCTCTTGTTGCTATCGAAACCATTAAAAATGCCTGCGTAGAGGCAGGTGATGAGGCTCTTGTTTCTGTAGCTGAAAGGATGCAGACATGCACGCATATGCGAGAGAAAATAGAACAAACGATTTCTCCCGATGCACCCATGCTGTTGCACAAAGGAGGTGTTATTCGCATGGGCGTACATGCAGACCTCGATGAATATCGCCGATTGGCATATTCGGGCAAAGATTATTTGTTGCAAATTCAGCAACGTGAAAGTGAAACGACCAATATCCCAAGTTTAAAGATAAGCTACAATAATGTATTTGGCTACTATATTGAAGTGCGAAATACTCACAAAGATAAAGTGCCCTCTACGTGGATTCGGAAACAAACGTTGGTAAATGCCGAACGCTATATTACCGAAGAGTTAAAAGTATATGAAGAAAAAATTGTAGGAGCAGAAGAGCGTATTTCTCAAATCGAAGGACAATTATTCAACGAATTAGTCGTTTCACTTTGCGAATACATCACTGCTTTGCAGGGAAATGCGGCTATGGTGGCTGAGATCGATTGCTTGTTGTCGTTCGCTTCCGTTTCCGAAAATAACCAATACGTGCCACCTATAATTACCGATACCGATATTTTGTCGATACGACAAGGGCGTCACCCAGTGATTGAAAAACAATTGCCAATAGGCGAGCCATATATTGCCAATGATGTGTATTTGGACACCGAAACACAACAAATAATGATGATTACTGGTCCGAATATGGCGGGTAAATCAGCCTTGCTGCGACAAACGGCATTAATCGTACTCATGGCTCAAATTGGCTGTTTTATTCCGGCCGAAAGTGCCGAAATAGGCATTGTAGATAAAATATTTACCCGTGTAGGGGCGAGCGATAATATTTCGATGGGTGAATCCACGTTTATGGTAGAAATGAGCGAAGCATCGAGTATTTTGAATAATGTATCGCAAAAAAGTTTGATTCTATTTGATGAATTAGGTAGAGGGACAAGTACTTATGATGGTATTTCCATTGCATGGGCAATAGTCGAACATTTGCATGAATATCCGCAAGCGAAAGCTAAAACTCTGTTTGCTACCCATTATCATGAGTTAAACGAAATGGAAAAAACGTTTGCTCGCATAAAAAATTACAATGTATCGGTAAAAGAGCTGGATAACAAAATTATCTTTCTGCGGACATTAGCACGTGGTGGTACGGAACATAGTTTTGGTATTCACGTAGCCAAAATGGCGGGTATGCCCAAAAGTGTGGTAAAACGCTCGAACGAAATTTTAGCCCAATTGGAAAAAGACAACCGCAAAGCAGGCCCTCTTTCTAAACACATTGGCGAAGTAGCACAAAATCGCGAGGGCTTACAAATGAGCTTTTTTCAGCTTGACGACCCCGTGTTGATACAAATACGCGATGAAATACGCAACGTGGACGTGAATAACCTTACCCCTCTGGAAGCGTTGAACAAATTGAATGAAATTAAAAAAATAATTACTGGTAAATAATACAAAAATATGTTGGTTTATACTGAATCATTTAAAAAAGAATTGACTCTTCGCTGGGCAAAAATCCAAGCCAAAATGAAAGAACAAGACATTGATGCTTGTTTCATTTCCACGAATGTAAATATTTGGTACACCCTCGGACGTATCGTGGGTGGGTATGTGTATTTGCGTCAAGACGGAGAGCCTTTGATATTTCTACGTCGCCCAGTTGGTTTTGCGGGAGATAATGTGTTTTACATTCGCAAAGTAGAGCAAATACGTGATATTTTGGCTGATTTAATGATGCCCTTGCCTGAATCTATTCTGATGGAAGGCGATGAAATTTCGTATGCCGAATGGATGCGTTACCAAGCCGTTTTTGATTGTCAACGCTGTATCAATAGTAGCCACATCTTACGCCAAGTGCGGAGTGTGAAAACAGATTACGAGGTAGATCAGCTTACAGAGTCAGCTCGATTGCAATCCATTGCGTACAAAGAAATTCCACTCTTGTACCGACCTAATATGAACGACCACGAATTTACGGTAGAGATAGAACGCTTGTTTCGCCTAAAAGGCAATTTAGGTATTTTCCGTATTTTTGGTTCTACCATGGAGGCTTTTATGGGGAGCGTGTTAGTGGGCGAAAATGCCGAAGAAGCTTCGCCTTATGATTTCGCTTTGGGCGGGAAAGGGATGCATAGCTCCTTGCCTTTTGGACACAGTGGCCAGTTGCTCGAAAAGGGAAAAAGCATTATGGTGGATATTAATGGCAATTTTAATGGGTATATCTCGGATCAAACACGTACATTTTCTATCGGCGAACTTACCGAAGAGGCGTATTATGCCCATAATGTGTCTATCGAAATACAGCAAATATTGGCCGAAATGGGTAAGCCTGGTGTGCCTTGCGAGGAATTGTATCACAAATCGCTCCAAATAGCGAAAAAGCACAACCTAGAAGATTGCTACATGGGTTTGGATCAGCAAGCTAAATTTGTAGGTCATGGTGTAGGTTTGGTTATCAACGAGTTACCTGTTCTTTGCGACCGAAACAAAGAATTGCTAGAAACCAATATGACGATTGCCCTCGAACCAAAATTTATCATCAAAGGAATAGGAGCTGTGGGTACAGAAAATACCTTTGTGGTGCGAGAACAGAATATGGAGAAGTTAACCTTTGCTCCCGAAGAGATTATTGAGTTATAGTTGTTTTTTTCGCTTCTACTATTTTAAATACCTTGTCGTTGCGACGAACAAGTTCGCTCGTTATCATCGAAAAAGCATCGCCTTTTTTTGCTTCTTGCACTATTTGTAAGTTGACACGTATTTCGGTGATAATGCTTTCGTATGCACCTGTCGTTTCGCCCGTGATGAGAATTTCATCGCCAACACTGATAGATTGTGTTTCGACTAGAATTTCGGCTACGCCCATATTCTTAAAGTAATTCGTTACTTTGCCAATATACACTTTGCGGTGCGTAGCTTGCGAACCATAATTGGCACTCCATTCGCCTAAGCGTTGTCCTAAGTAATATCCGTCCCAAAAACCACGGTTGAATACTTTGCTTAAACGTTGATCCCAATCGGCAATTTTCTCTTCTGTAAATGTATCATCAAGATAGGCTTGTACGGCTTCTTTGTAGCAAGTAACGGCTGTTTTTACGTATTCGGCACTGCGTGCACGACCTTCAATTTTAAAAACACGCACACCTGAATCCATCATTTTGTTTAAAAAATGAATGGTTTTAAGGTCTTTGGGCGACATGATGTATTCGTTGTCCACATCCAATTCTATGTCCTGTTCTTTGTCTTTTACAGTGTAGCTACGGCGACAAATTTGATTGCACGAGCCACGGTTTGCCGACTTGTTCTTTTCATGCAGACTAAGATAGCATTTGCCCGATACAGCCATACATAATGCTCCGTGGCAGAACATTTCAATGCGGATAGGTTCGCCACTCGGACCGCAAATGTGACGCTCCTGAATGTCGTGATAGATAGCTGCTACTTGCTCCATATTGAGTTCGCGAGCGAGTACTACCACGTCTGCAAAATGGGCGTAAAACTCCAAAGAATCGGTGTTGGAAATATTCAATTGCGTAGAAAGATGCACTTCTACTCCTTTGCTATGAGCATACATCATCACGGCAACATCTGCAGCAATAATTGCTGAAATGCCCACTTCGTGAGCCGCATCTACTATTTGATGCATAAGTGCAATATCTTGGTCGTAAAGAATGGTGTTGATGGTAAGATAGGATTTCAGGCTGTTTTGTTGGCACAAAGCCACAATTTCGCGCAAATCGTTGATGGTGAAATTATTCGATGAGTTGCTCCGCATATTTAGGTTTTCGATCCCAAAATACACAGAATTAGCTCCTGCTTGTATAGCAGCGTGTAGGCTTTCCCACGAACCCGCGGGTGCCATTATTTCAAAATCTTGGACTGTATGTGTGTGCATGAATGTTCTATTTTTGCACAAAAGTACAGAAAATGCCTGACAAGAAATAAACTTGCTGCGTTAAAAAGATATAAGGAGGAGAATGGTCATCCTCCTTACACCCTTATCGTACGACTATCTTTTGTGAGGTATTCCCGATATGTACGATATATATTCCTGATGGGAGCATAGGTATCGTGATGTTTTCTTGTACTGTATTTGAAAAGATATTTTGTCCCATTATATCATATACCCATACATCGGCAGGCTCGTTAAGGTCTATTTTTATTTCGTTGTTGCTTGCATATATGTTGCTGTTTGAGGTGGTTTGGTCGTTAATGGACGAAAGCTTGCATACGGCATTAAAGAGCAAATTCTTAATTTCCCAAGTGCCAGCTACCGATGAGGTGGACAGGTATTTAAATGCAAAATGTATGTTTTCTGTCATAAATTGTGTAGGAATAGCGATGTTTCCTGAATTGATATATGCCCAACTATCGCCTGAAGCCATTGTGGGAATGGATAATTGTGTCCAACTTGCCAAATTGGGATTGCCTTGCTCGTAATTAGAAGAAACCCATACGGTATGGTTGTTTTCTTTGTCGTAAGCGTTAGCGGAAAAGTTTAGGGCATGATCAAAAGATAATGTTGCTGATTCCGAATTGCTTAAATCAAATACAGGAGAAACGAGCCAATCTTCGTTTTCGTAATTCGTGCCTGCCGAATAGCCCGATCCATACGCTCCGTAATTATCTCTCCATTGCCATGATTGTAAGCCAGTTACATCGTAGTCTGTAAATTCACCCAAATTATTGGCAAATGTTTCGGAGAAATTAATTGATTCGCAAGAGCCTGAGCCTCCATCGTCGAATGAAAAACGAAACAACGCACTCACTGGTGTATGGTCGGAGGTAGTGCTTCGGTAATTGCTAATTATATTGCTTGCACTAATTTCGCGTATAACGCTATTTGCTACATAATTTGAAAATAATTCGTTGGAAATGATGATGTTATCAATTACTGGATTATAGGAATAATAGGGATCGGTAAGCCCAGATGTTAGTCCTCGGTAGTTTTGCGTGTCGTCCATAAAATTTTTGTATGGCGAATCAGTGCCCGAAGGGGCTTGTGTGCCCACTAAATAATCGTTGAAATCTCCGACAAAGATAATGTTTTTAGTATTATACTGATTGCCGTCTAATATGGTTTTTAAGCCTTCGGAAGCTCCTATTCGTCTGTTATAACTTGATTCATCACTCATGGCTTTGGCATGAATATTTACGACGGAGAAAGGAACAATATCGTCGCCACTAATTAGGTTAAACGTGTGTATACTTGGGTAGCGACCGCCCGACCAATTGTATGTGTAATTGTCGTCTGTACTACTGCTTAGTAGAGAAGAAGTAAGAACTTGTATTTTCGATTTTTGGTAAATAATAGCTACATTCTGTCCGCAATTTCCCTGCGAAGATGAAGGGATGATAATTCCTCCCCATTCATTGATGCCGAGCTTTTTAACCAAGGTATCAATCGGTGCATAATTGCTACTTGTGCCCACTTCTTGCAATGCAATAATGTCAGGGTTTATTGTTTGAATGACCGTTACAATGTTGTTCTCTTGCAAGCCCTCGTCATCGGGACCATTCTCGTCGCAACTTAACCATTCTACATTATAGGTGGTAATTTTCAGGTCAACTGTTTTGGCGGTTGAAGTGCTGAACATGCCTGCAAATATAGAAAAAGCAATGAATACATGGCTTATAAGGGTGTTTTTCATACTATTTGTGTTAATGCAAATGAACATGAAATGTATATAACCCTGTATTTGTATAATACAAAAGCTGATTTACAAGGCTTTACTCCATTTTTCTTATTACAAAAGTAACAAAAATAGGGAACAAATACCACAAATATAACGTTCTTTTACAGTTACAATCTTATAGAAGTTGAAGCCTGATGATACGTAAACGCCCTTGAAAAATACAGAAGATTCTTTTTTCAAGGGCGTTTATATTTGGGTTTTTATCGAGTTTATTCTTTTAGTTTGGTAAGCGAATAGAGGTCGGTGCGTCTGTCTTTTAGGTTACGCACACTACCAAATTGATTTAATTCGCGGAGCATATCAATATCTACATCGGCTATCAATATCATTTCGGTATTTGGAGTAGCCTCTGTTTTGATGCCATTCGTAGGAAAAGCAAAATCGCAAGGAGTAAATACCATTGATTGGGCGTACTGGATGTCCATATTGTGTACTTTCGGCAAGTTACCTACGCTACCAGCTATGGCTACATAGCACTCATTTTCGATGGCACGTGCTTGTGCACAGTACCGCACTCTAGAATATCCGTTTTGTGTATCTGTTAGGAATGGAACAAACAAAATATCCATGCCATTGTCAGCCAAAAGGCGGCTAAGTTCGGGAAACTCTACATCGTAGCAAATTAATACTCCAATTTTTCCACAGTCGGTATCGAAAGTTTGTATGGCATTTCCGCCTTGTAATCCCCATACTTTGGCTTCGTCGGGTGTTACATGTATTTTCTCAAAACGCTCAATACCACCATCTCGTTTGCACAAATAGCCCACGTTGTATAAGTTATTATCCACCATCTCAGGCATACTTCCTGTAATGATATTGATGTTGTACGAAATGGCTAATTCAGAGAATCGCCGTTTTATATCGCTCGTATATTCTGCTAGTTTTCGTATAGCATCAGGCTCCGAAAGGTGGTTGTATTCTGCCATCAATGGGGCATTGAAGAACTCTGGAAACAATGCAAAATCACAGCGATAACCAGATACGGCATCAATAAAAAATTCTGCTTGTTGCATCAATTCTTCAAAATCTTTATACAAACGCATTTGCCATTGAATGAGCCCTAGTCTCACGATGGTTTTCTGTGTGCTTGCCAAATGGCTTTTCTTTTCGTAATACACATTGTCCCATTCGAGTAGCACTGCATATTCTTTCGAATCTTTGTCGCCTTCGAGGTAGCCTCTTAGTATTCTTGTAGGGTGAAAATCATTCGACATTTGGAAATCCAACACAGGGTCGTGAATTTCTTTTTTACGCACTTTGTCTATGTATTCTTTGGGTGAAATGCTTGAAGAATACTGGTGATAATTAGGAATTCTACCGCCAAAGACAATGCCTTTGAGGTTTAATTTCTCGCACAATTCTTTTCTATAATCGTATAATCGTCGAGCAAGCCTTAGCCCGCGAAATTTAGGACGAATAAATACGTCTATACCATACAATCTGTCGCCTTTAGCGGTGTGCGTATTAAATGAATATTGCCCCGTAATTTCTTTGTAGGTATGTTTTTCGTCAAATTTGGCATAATCCACGATAATCGAAAACGCACACCCAGCTAGTTCATTGTCAATTTTAATGCCCACTTGTCCTTCGGGGAATTTATCGACTAATGTTTTGATATGATGTTCTTTCCAATACGCTTCAGGCATATTTGGATACGATTCTATCATCGAATTTTTTATCTCTTCGTAATCCTCGCAATTCAAATAAACGAGTTCGATATTGTCAATAGCATGTGTATCTTGGTTGGTGTCCATCGTTATTTTTTATACTTAATAAGGGTCAAAATTAGTAATAAAATGGTGAATACATATTAAAAAAGCGAGCTAATTTAGACATTTAGTATACATGGTTAAAATGAAGGTACGTTCTTTCACCCTTCACCTCCACTCCCGATAGCTATCGAGATTTATCCTTCACTCCTTTTTTTACCCATATATTTCACAATCCCACCATAATTCCTAC